>JACMMB010000330.1 GCA_014379305.1 Akkermansiaceae bacterium | reverse complement strand
GATGACCGCTTCACCGCTCCCTTGCACGGTTTCAAGGATGCGGATGATTACTGGAAGCATAGTAGCTGCCGGCGGTTTTTAAAAGGCATCGCGATTCCCACATTACTGGTGACTGCGGCCAATGATCCGATTCTCGGGCCTGCGTGTTATCCCAATGAGGAGGCTCGGGGCAGTGATTTTTTCCATCTGGAGGTGCCTTCGGATGGTGGCCATGTGGGTTTCGGTATTGGCAAAGAGTATTGGTCTGAAATGCGGGCAGCGGAATTTTTGTCCGAGCAAAAGCACTTGCACGCCCAAGGCGTAACAATTAGTAACTCGTTCCCCGAAGCTCGCGTAGTTCAATGGATAGAACGAGGGTTTCCTAAACTCTAAATCCGGGTTCGATTCCCGGCGGGAGCATTTTTCAGCCCGGCAAGGGTGGTGCCTGACGGGCCGCCAGCTTTACCGCGGTGCCGTAGGCAACGACCTCGACCATTCCCTGCATGACCGAGCTGGTGGAAAGGCGGACGCAGATGATTCCATCCGCGCCGATGGCGGCGGCGTGTTGCTGCATGCGGTCATGCGCGACCTGACGGGCTTGCATGATCATTTCGGTGTAGCCGCGGATTTCGCCGCCAATGATGGTTTTGAGACCGGCCATGATATCGCGGCCGATGTGTTTGGACCAGACAACGCTGCCTGTGACGAGACCGAGGTTTTGAGTGATGAGAAGATTACCGGTGTTTTCAGAAGTTGAGATAAGCATATGTATTTTGAATTTTCGAAATGATTTTATTAGAGCGGGCGGGCGTAGGTGTCGCAGCGGTTATGCCAGCCTTCCCGCCAGCGGGCTTCGCCGCGGGCGGGCGGAGAATTGGCGATGCGGCGGCTTAGGGTGCGTTTCGCGGAGGCGGCGAATTCGCTGGCTGCGGCGTTACCTGGGGAAACGCTGTTCATGCCGCCGAGCACCTGGAGCAGACCCCAGCCTTGGCCCTTGTATTTTTCGGATGCCTGAGTGCCATCGCCTTTGAAGTTGACGTAGTCTATGAGTGCGTAGGTGCCTTGTGAGGTGCTTGAGACTTTTTGATAGTTCGATTGGATTTTCGCGCGTTCGGATGCAGGGGCGGCGGCGAGCATCGTAGGTAAGGCGGCGCGGGAACGCGCGATGATAAAATCAGTCTGGAGCGGGACTGTGGAAGCAAGCCATTTGCGCAGTCCGGACATCCCGGCGGAATTGAATTCACCTTGGAATTCAGCTCTCGACCCCCATGGGCTGAAGCGCTGTTGGGCGATGGCTGGAGGCGTGGCTCCCTGGCGTTTGGCAAAGGCAACAAAGGCTGGCCAGCTTTCCTGAAACCGGCCTTTGAAGCCGGCCGGATACCAAATGAAGTGACCTATGCCGAGGGACGGAAATTCCTCACCGGAGTTCCATGCGGTAAGGCCATTGACGGTGCCTCCGGATTCGTTTTGCCAGATTTTGCGGCCGATGGCGGCTCTCTGACCAGCGCTGAGATTGGTGGCGGCCGGGAAATTTCCGCTGGGAATGGGTGGATTGGCCGGGGCGCAGGCGTTGAGAAGGATGGCGGTGCCAAGGGCGAGGCGGAGGATGCTCATGTGGACCAATCTAAATACCGGGTTTTAAACTTCAAGGAAGACTGACAACGGTTGAAGCTGCGGGTGCGGGCCAATCCACAGCGCGTTACTTGATGAAGCGTTGTTCGATATCATCGAGGACGGATTTGGTGTGCAGCATGAGGGGGTGGAGGGGGACATTGTAGCAACGGTTTTCCGCACGCTGCCAAATACTTGAAGCGGTCGGCAGGATCATGAGGTCCATCGGGGTGCGGTAGGAGACGATTGGGATGTTTCCCAGGCTATCTTCGGTTTCCTCAAGACTGCGGAGAAACGGGCTGCCGGGGCGCATTTGCCGGGCTCCGATGGTTGGGTAAATGCGGGCGACGTTGGTGCCGTGGTGGGGGGAGGAAATGGTGATGAAGGTTTCGCACCTTTGCGCGCCTCCCAAGTGTTGCAGATAATAGCGGCTTACAAGTCCGCCCATGCTGAATGCGACGACCGCGAATTTGGCGGATTCGCCGAATTCAGCCTCAATGTCGGATCTCAGGTTTTGAGCGAGCTTTTCGAGGCCGGCCCTTCCATCACATGGCTTCAGCTGCGGGACGAAGCATTGGATGCCGAGAGCTTCGAGGCGTGTTTTAAGAGCTTGAAAAGCGGTTCCATTTTCAAAGATGCCGTGAACAAGCACCGCGCGCTCATAGCGTGGCGAGACGGGATGGGCGTGGCAGGAAACGGTGGAGGAAAAGATGCCGATGAAAATGTTTAGCAAGCGGGCGGTCATGAGGAAAACGTGTGATGTCAACCCGGGGGCCAGGTGAGCTGGCGGCCGCCGAGCAGGTGGACATGGAGGTGCGGGACGGATTCGCCGCCATCAGGGCCATGGTTGATCACAAGGCGATATCCGGTTTCGGCGAGACCGAGTGTGCGGGCGAGATTGCCAGCCGTGAGAAGCAGGTGCCCGAGAATGGATTGGTCTTCAGATCCGGCTTCGCCGATGCGGGGTATCGGTTTGCCTGGCACGATGAGGATATGGGTGGGGGCTTGAGGGGAGATATCCGAAAAGGCGCAGCAAAGCTCATCGCGGTGGAGGATGGCCGCGGGGATATCGCCGTCATAGATTTTTTCAAAAAGGGTTTTCAATTCCGGATGACAATGACAGTCCGAAATGCTTTCAGCAAATGCGAAATAGAGACTTCCCGATATGGGACATGTTTATGAAAAGTGAAGGCAGGTCCGATCCTGCTCATCTGTCTTGCACGTCTGATCCGTTCTGATTTACCCAAGTGGAGTGCCGATTTCTCCAAACCGTGAAGCAAACAGAGTTTCCTGGAAAAAAACCCTGATGCGGGGTTTGTTGATCAGCGCCGGATCGATTGCGATCCTGCTGCCGGCGTGGTTGCCTAACAAACCCGGGGCGCCGTTGGAGCGGGGGACGGTGGAGCTGATGCAGTCCGGATTACTCGCCGCGGCCACGGCGGTGATGATCGGAGCCTTGGCCCATGCGGGGCAAAACAGGCCGGTGTGCCGCGTGATCGCTTTCCTGCTGGCGGCCGCGGTGGTGGGGGAGCTGGAGGATTTCATTTCGGGGATTTTGAAATGGCGGTTCCCCGAGGCTTGGGCGATCGGGATCCTGATCTTTGCCGCGCTGGTGACCGCCTTGCGGCATCGACGGGTGATGCTGGAATTTTTTGCGAAAATGGGGCATCACGCCGGGGCGGGATTCATCGCAGCGGCGCTGCTGATCCTCTACGTTTTCAACAGGGTGATTAGCACGCAGCAATTCTGGCGGGTTTCACTGGGCGATGATTTTTCGCCGTTGGTTCCGAAAATCTGCAAGAGCTATCTGGAATTGCTGGCCTGCTATCTGATTTTTGTCGGGGTGCTGGGACTTGCCATCACCGTGGCAAGAAGGGAGGAAAAGGACTAAATTGAAGGATGAATTTCCAAAGCGTTTGAAATGGCGGGCGGAAGCGATGGGGCATTCGCTGATCTCCTTTGTCATGCGGAAGCTGCCAACGAAAATTGTTTTTAGACTCGGTGAGTTGTTAGGGAAATTCATTTGGCCTCTCATGGCAGCGCGCCAGCGGATTATCATGAGAAATCTTAGGATTCTTTATGCGGGGAAAACCCATGTCGTGGATATGGAAACACTGGCGAGGGCGGCATTCGTCCGCGCTACTGCGAATCTGGTATGTTCATCGGGTTCATCGGAGCTTCCAAAAGGGAAGCTGCGGGAAATGATCGAAATTGAAAACCCCGGGCTGATGGAGGAGGCATTGGCTAAAAAAAACGGAGTGGTCGTACTGTTGTCCCATATGGGCAATTGGGAGCTGCTGACCCAACTGCATCGCCTTTTTCCCAATATCACCAAGAGCGGGGCGTTTTACCGGCCATTGAACAATCCGATTCTAAATGAGCGGATTTTAAAAAAGCGGGAGGCTGATGGAACAAAACTCTTTTCGAAACGTGACAGCCTCCATCAGGTGAGCGGCTTTCTGCGGGAGAATGGTGTGATCGGGATTCTAGCGGATCAAAGGGCAGGCTGGCAGGGTGAAATGGTTCCGTTTTTCGGAAGGCTTACGCGGGCGAGTCCCCTGCCGGGTTTGTTGGTGCGGAGGTGCAAGAGCGAGGTGCTGGCCCTCTCTCTGCGGACCGTGGCTCCGGGAAAATGGAGTGCGCGTTATCATGCGGTTGAAATGCCCTACAATTCCAGAAACTGCATGAAGGCCTTGGAGCAGGCCATGCAGGTTTCCTTTGTTGATGTGTTCTGGCTGCAGGAGCGGTGGAAGTTTTACATTGGAAAAGGTAGTTCACCTCGTGACTGGATGGGGAAGGATGACGCGCGCGGAACGTTGCCGCACCGCGCCTTGATTTGGGCCACCAGCGCTGAGAGTGAACTGGACCTTCCGCAATCATGCGTGCACGGTGATATCGAATACGAACACGGGATTGATCAAGGCGCGGGCGAGTTGGAGGCGATTGATCGAGCGAAGGCTTTGCCGGTTGATTTCATCGTGATTTTTTCTGAAAATCCGGAATTGCGAATGGAAGCAAAAAGGCTGGGCATACCGGTCTATCTGGCTGCCGATAGTTCAGAATAGTTCGCCTAGAACTTGTTGGGTGGTCTTGAAATGTAGTTTGGCATATTGGCCCAGTGCCGTGGGCCCGAGGCTTGCGACAAGGCTTTTGCCAGCCGCAACGACAAGCTCGGAAGCGCCGAGGGGAATGGCAAGTCCGGCCCGTTTCGCAGCATCGTCCATCCAATCAATGAAGCGCTCGCGGGCAAGGATGGAGGCGGCGGCGACCGCTGTATCGGATTCACCTTTCGTGCGTTGATCAAGTTTGAGGGTGATATTTTTTTGTTTGAGGGCGCGCTGGAGGACTTCGGCTTTGGCGAATTGGTCGGAAAGGGCGCGAGGGCAGTCTGGTTTCAGCTCAGCGAGTTTTTCGATAATCGTGGCGTGGCCCCAGGCGAGCATGCGATTGAGGTTGGCGAACGAGGTATACATTTCGTTATAACGTTCCGGGCTGATGGCAATGACCTGACAAGCGATGCCCGGGGTGGCGCGAATGACAGCGGCTAGTTGGCGGATGCGGGCGGGGGTGTTGATTTTTTTGGAGTCCATGATGCCGCTCTTGATTAAATGCCGGGTGATGGCCCCATCGGTAAAGACGCCGGCTATGACAAGCGGCCCGAAGAAATCGCCCTTGCCGCTTTCATCTATGCCGAAGTGCGGGGAAAAATGTTCGGGATCAGAGACTTCCGGGTAATCAAGGGTGGCTTGACCGGTGACCTGCGGCTCCAGAATGAAGCGAATGAAGTCTTCGGTGTCTTTGCCCTGGATGAGGACTTTCGGACCCTTTTCATAAACACTGATGTTCAGCTTGCCCTTCCGTGCGGCAAAAATGGTGTATTCCTTTTTCAGGAATTCGTAGTTTTGAATTTCAAGGACTGTACGCAACTTTTCCACTTGTTGAAGGGTCAGCGGGGCGGTGTGGGAAGTCATCCTGGGGCAGGTTAGCGCTTGGCTTTTCAATCTGGCAAAGCGGAAAGATTTTGATGGGCAGTCTGGTAGGGATGATGGAGAATTTTCTCGTCCAACCACAATTTCAAAAAAAACTCATATGAAAGCATTGATCCCAGCAAGTTTGGTAGCGGCGGTGGCTCTGTTCGTTGTCGCATACAATCCCCATGATGAACAAGCACCGGCGGGTGCGGCCGAGAAAATCGCGGCGGCGATGCCGGCGAAAGCCTACGCCAAGCCGGCCAAAGCCCGCAAGTTGCTGGTGTTTTCCCGGACGAATGGATTCCGACACGCGTCAATCGCTACCGGTAAAGTCGCTCTTGCGGAATTGGGAAAGAAGACCGGTGCCTACGAAGCGGTCATCAGTGACGAGCTTTCAAACTTTGAGAAGCAGAAGATCGGAGAATTTGACGCCATTTGTTTCCTAAGCACGACGCAGAATCCCTTCTCGCCGACGAAGGAAGAGTCGGATAAAATGTCGGAAGATGACAAGGCAGGCGCAGCGAAATACGAGGCGGAAATCAAGGCCAGCCTGATGAGCTATGTTAAAAACGGCGGTGGTTTCGTGGGTATCCATGCAGCGACGGATACCTTTTACGAGTGGGCGGAATATGGCCAAATGATCAATGGATTTTTCGATGGCCACCCGTGGGGATCGGGAACGCGCGTGAGCATCAAGGTGGAGCCGGGCCAGGAGGAGCATCCGCTGGCGAAGATGTTTGGAGGCGAGAACATTGAGTTTAATGAGGAGATTTATCAGTTCAAGGATCCCTACGATTCGAGCAAAGTGCACATGTTACTCCGGCTGGATCCTGAAAAATCCGATATGAATGTCCAAGGCCTCAATCGCGAGGACAAGGACTGGGGTGTCTCCTGGGCAAGGAATTGGGAGAAGGGCAAGGTATTTTACTGCTCGATCGGCCACAACGACGAGATGTATTGGAATCCCAAAATTCTCAATCACTACCTTGCCGGGATTCAGTGGGCGATGGGCGATTACAAGATCAAGCTGGATGCGGGTAAATAATTACGTGGAATGCAGGTAGAATGGATTTCATTTTCGACAACATTTACGTTCTCGTACTGGTTGCGGCGGGGATCGCGCAATGGTTGAAATCGAGGCGGGAAGCCAAACAAGCGGAACGCGAGGCAAGTCACGGCGAACGCGAGGAAGATGATGTCTTTGGCCCGGATTTCGATTTCGGCGAAATGATGGAAGAACACAAACGCCAGGCCGAGCTGGGAGTGCCTGACGCCGTTGCCCCGCCACCCCTGCCTGTCCCGTTGCCGGAGCTTGAGACGCGCAGGACACATCTTCCCTCTCCTGGCGAGTCACCTTCAATTCATGAGCGTGAGTTCGCCAGACAGAATGCGCTGGCGGATCAGATGAGGATGCTGAAGCTGGCAAAGTCCAGCCTTCGACCTGAAGGCGCGGCGGGTGCAAAAGCAAGGGTGGCACTCCGGAGAGATCATTCAACGAAGGCCGTGGCTCAGGGCGGAGGATTGGATGCCCGCTTGAGAAGTAGGAGCGAGATCAAAAAGGCCTTTATATTAAAGGAAATTCTGGATGCTCCTTTGGGATTGAGGAAATGAATTCCCGGGCGTGCTTGTGATCGGGAATCACTTGCTGATTGCAGCAAGGCGGCGATAATCCCCTGAGATATGTCAGTGGCGGAGCGAAGGATGTCTTACGGCGGCGGGGGGGGTATGTTCGCGCAGCTTACCCCGGTGGTGAAATGGTTGCTGATTTCAAACCTCGGGATATTTTTCGCGGACATAATTTTTTTCAAAGGAGCGATAGGAAAGTTCGGGGCTTTCGCGGTTCAATCCGCCGTTTTCGAAGGTAGGATCTGGGAGTTTGTCACTTTCCAATTTCTGCACGGAAGTTTGGGCCATGTTTTTATGAACTCGATCGCTCTTTTTTTCTTCGGGCCTTGGATGGAGAGGTGGTGGGGAGCGAGGCAATTCATCTACTTTTATTTGATCTGCGGGATCGGAGGGGCTCTGTTTTTTTCACTGTTGGTTTTCACGAACATCCTGCCGAGTGATGATTTCCATACTCCGTTGGTAGGAGCCTCGGCGGGTATTTATGGCATACTCGTTGGCGTTGCGGTGATCGCACCTTCCCTGCAAGTCTCACTTTTATTTCCACCGATCACCCTGACCATGAGGCAGCTTGCCTTGGCTTTGATGGCGATTTCCGTAGGTTCGATTGTATTGAAATTCGGAGGTAACGAAGGTGGCGAGGCGGGACATTTGGGGGGAGCGCTGGTTGGATTTCTCCTTATGAAAAGCACGGGGTTGAAGACCGGCTTCAGATCCCCATGGGTCGGGGGGGCTTCGCCTTCAAGGAGCGGACCAAGAAGGGATATCAAACCGAAGATCCGCCCCCGAACCAATGTGGATTTCGGGCACCAAAGCGAGATCGATTTGATTTTAGACAAGATTTCCAAGGAAGGTTTCCAGAGTCTGACCGATCAGGAACGGGATTTGCTCCAGCAAGCGGCGAAGAACGCGCAAGACAAGCGATGACGGATCAGGAAATGATTGATGGTTCCGGGGCGGGTATGCAGTTGGATCGTTTGCAGGCGATCATGCATCGGCTGCGCGCGCCGGGCGGTTGTCCTTGGGATGCGGAACAGACCCATGAATCGCTGATTCCGAATTTGATCGAAGAGTCATATGAGACAGTGGATGCGATCAAGCGGGGAAACGATGCGGACATCATGGAGGAGCTGGGTGATTTGTTGCTGCAGGTGGTTTTTCACAGCGAGATTGCCGCAGAGCGGAAAAGTTTTGTTTTGGATGAGGTGGCGGGGGTGATTTCGGAAAAGCTGATTCGGAGGCATCCGCATGTGTTCGGGGAGGCTTCCGCGGAGGATGCGGATGACGTTTTGAAACAGTGGGATGAAATCAAGCGGGAGGAAAAGGGTGAAAAGGATGTTTCCTATTTGCATGGGGTTGGCAGGGGATTGCCCGCGCTGGTGAGAGCCGCGAAGCTGCAAAAAAAAGCGGCGAAAATTGGTTTCGACTGGCCGGGGCAAGCGGGAGTGATGGCTAAAATCCATGAAGAAATGGCCGAGTTGCAATCTGCCATCGACACGAATGATGCCAATGCGATTGAGGAAGAGCTGGGTGATTTGCTGCTTTCAGCCGTCAATCTCGCGCGTTTCCGCCACATCGACCCGGAGGTTCTGATGGCACAGGCGAATGCTAAGTTCGAACGCCGGTTTGGAGAGATGGAGAGGCATTTGAAGGACTGCGGTCTTTCCTTGGAAATGGCGACACTTCCGCAGATGGAAGAAGCTTGGGCGAATGTGAAGGGCCAGGGTTTTTAATTGATTTAAGTCCCTGCGGCGCCTTTTCGATTGCCGAGTGCGAAGTGTTTGCTAATTTGCAAACGTTTGCGGGAAAGGAAATGAGTGCTCCTCTTGAATTGCCTGTGCTAGTGCTAAATCGGTTTTGGCAACCGGTGCATACTTGCTCGGTCCGGCGCGCCCTCCACTTGCTCTGTCTGGGACATGCGCAAGTGGTGCAGGTCGAAGGCGAGAACAAATTTTTCACCCATGATCTCGGTTCATGGATCGGCTATTCGGACGGCATTATTGATGAGGAAATGATCCACAGTGTTAAAGTGGCGTTGCGGGTTCCAAAGATCGTCGTGCTTGCGATTTACGACCGTCTTCCCCGGCTTGAAGTGAAATTCACGAGACGGAATATTTTTCTGCGGGATAAATTCACATGTCAGTACTGCGTTAAGGTTTTGCCTGAGAATCAGCTGAACCTGGATCATGTCATCCCGAGGGACAAAGGCGGCAGGACGACGTGGGACAATATCGTGGCCTCATGCGTGAAGTGCAATACCCGCAAGGCCAACAAGCTCCCACACGAGGCGAACATGTATCCGAGCGCCAAGCCGTTCGCGCCCCGTTGGCGGCCTCTTTATGGCTTGCAGGAAAACGGGCTTGGAGATGAAAGCTGGAAGCATTTCCTCAATCTGGACCGTAAGGAAGTGCGGATGTCGGCATGATCATTTCCTGCATTTATGCAGTAATGATTCCAGAAAATAAGTAATTTGGAGCAGTGCGTCCTTGTATTCGGAAGGCCTGAGTATTTGCAGATCCATGCGACATTCGACGAGGAGCTGTATGGCGGTATCGACCGCTCTCTCAAGCGCTCCCTGATACTCGGCAATGCCAAGAAGTACGGGTAAGTCGAAAGGTTCCTGGGCAAGAATGCGCTGGTTGAGCTTGATCCGCTGCGCCTCGGAAGAAGCTTCAAGTAGATTGAGGATGGGCAGCGTGAGTTTGCCTTTGGCAAGATCGGTGCGGAGGGTTTTTCCGACCATTTCCTCCGAGCCGACGAGGTCGAGGCAATCGTCATATATCTGGTAGGCGGTGCCGAGTTTCATCCCGTAAGCGGCGAGGGATTCTTCGTCCTTTCCCGAAAGTCCGGATACTGCGGCGGCCAGTCCGGTGGATGCAGCGAAGAGGGCTCCGGTCTTCATTTCAATGACGCGGAAATAATCGGCCTTGCTTAGGGTCAGATCGAAGCGGCGCTGGGTTTGGATAATTTCGCCCTGGCAAACCTCGCGAGCTGCCTGGCCGACTTTCCTGCAGATCTCGATGGAGTTGAAATCGGTGGCCAGGGTCAGGGCGTGGGAGAAAAGGGCATCGCCCAGGAGGACGGCGAGGGCGTTGCCCCATTTCGCGTTGGCGGTGGGCATGGAGCGGCGGGCCGTGGCGCCATCTATAATGTCATCGTGGACGAGGGTGGCCATGTGAATGAGTTCGAGGATAACGCCAATTTTCCGGTGGTTTTCGGAAACCTCGCCAATGGCCCCGCCGACGAGAATCGCAAGGGCGGGACGGATACGTTTCCCGGAAGTATTGCATATATAAGCAATGTAGGGCTCTACGGCGGAGTCGAAGTCGCGCACCTGCTCGCGGATGGCTATCTCGACTTTTTCCAGATCAGGACGAACGATTTCAAAAGGAAATTGGTCGTTGCTAGGCGAAGTGGCGGTGAAGGTAGCCATGTGTGGTCTCAATGAGCCACAGAACCAGAAGGTCGGCAATCCGGATCGCAGGTAGTTTTGGAAAAAATAAGCTTGATAGATTTCACCTGTGATGCGGGTTTTGTCATACAAATGAAAACCCGATCAATATTAGTCATGAGCGCATCGATAATTGGCACAGCGAGTCTTTTTGCGGAACTCGGATATCAGGATACTCCGAAACTTCCAGGGGTTCCATATGTTGTCCACGATGGGAAACGACCCCAGCCCCGCGTGTTGGAAACGGCTGGCGCGGTGGTTATCAAGGCTCCCGCCGATGCGGTCGTACTTTTTGATGGAAGCAATCTTGATGCCTGGACATCCGGCGGAGACAAGCCGGCTTGGGAGATCAAAGACGGTGCCATGGTTGCAAAAGACAAAGATCTTACCAGCAAGCAAAGCTTCGGAGCCATCCAACTCCATTTTGAATGGAAGCTGCCGGCAGGACGTCCGGTGAATGGACAAGGAGGCGGAAACAGCGGCGTTTTCCTGATGGGTTTGTACGAAGTGCAAGTGCTTCAAAGCCATAACAACCCGACTTATCCCGACGGCCAGGCCGGCTCTCTCTATGGACAGCTGCCACCTTTGGTGAACGCGACTTCTCCTCAAGGAGAATGGAATAGTTACGATGTGGCTTTCGAACCGCCTGTTTACAAGGATGGAAAGGTGGAAACGCCAGCTAAAATCACCATCATTCACAACGGCGTTGTCGTCCAACACGGCGAATCCTATCTCGGCCCCACAGCTCACAAGAGTCTCGCATCCTACCCGGCTTCTCATCCCGAAACCGCTCCGTTAAGCCTCCAATTCCACGGCGACCCGGTGGAATATCGGAACTTCTGGGTGCGTCCCCTTGGTAAACGCGATCAGGAGAAGTGACTTCACCGGCGGAAAAAGGAAAAATCTTTCGTTAGGTTGACTGAATTCAGGGCTTGGCTATGATCTCCGGCCTGATGATTCGTATCCTTTTTCTCACGGCCATCGCTTCATGTGCAATCACTTCACTTCCGGCCCAGCTTGCTACTTCGTTAAGTCTCAATAAAAACCAATATGTTGCCGGAGAATCGGTGATCGCCGAGATTATTGTCACCAACCACAGCGGCCGTGACCTCACGCTCGCATCCACGCGTCAACTTCCCTGGTTGTCATTTGTAGTGACCAACTCCCGGGGCAATCCCGTGACCACACGTCGCCTCAATACTTTTGGCGCAATGAAAATCAAGGCCGGCGAATCCCTAGCACGGCAGGTCGACCTGACCGAACATTTCCTTCTATCCGACCAAGGCAACTTCGCCGTTTCCGCTGTCATAAGATCGCCTGATGGTGAGGCGCAGGGCGCATCGACCAACCGGATGCTTTTCAATCTCAATCCCGGGCGTGCCTATTGGACTCAAAAAATCGGTGTCAGCAACGACAAGGGAAGTCACACCCGGGAGTTCAAACTACTGACCTTTAGCGGAGGCCAGAAGTCACAACTCTTCGCTCAGGTCATTGATGGCAAAACGGGGGTGCCGATCCGGACATTTCTGCTGGGAGATTCCCTCATGCTTCGCAAGCCGATGGTCACCTTGGATAAAAGCCAACGGATGCACGTCATGTTTCTCGCCACGCCGACCATGTGGGTGCATTGCCAGGTCAGCGCGGATGGCAAGCTCGTAAGTCGTGATATACATCAGCGAGCTGCTCAAGGAGACCCCTTGTTGATGTCCTATGGTGATGGCTCCGTAAAAGTAATGAACAGCATTCCTTATGATCCGAGGGCCGCTGAGGTAGAAAGATCAAAGGATAAAAAAGCCTCTGACCGCCCCCAAATCACCCTCGATTGATTCCTTAAGCAAAGATTTATAATTTTTTGGACATTACGCTTTACATTTTTTCAAAAATATCAATAACTCTTAATAATCTTTGAAACCATAGCATCTATGAAAACAACTTTTATCGCACTTCTCTCCAGTCTAGCTCTAGCCGCTTTTGCAAGCGCTTACAATTTCCGCACCGTCATCATCGATCCTGGTCACGGCGGGCACGACAAGGGCGGACAATGGGGACGCGTTTACGAAAAGCATCTGGCGCTGGATACCTCGGTCCGCTTGGAATCCCATCTCAAAAAAATGGGTTACAATACGGTTCTGACCCGCCGGAGCGACTATTTTGTCTCATTACCCGGACGCATGGTCCTGGCCAACAAATACAGAAACGCAATTTTTGTGAGCATCCATTACAACTACACATGGAAACAGCAGGTTAGCGGAATTGAAACCTTTTACCACAGCCCGCAAAGTCACAAACTGGCACAGGATGTTCATCGCAGTGTAATGGGAAGGACGAAAGTTGTGGACCGGGGCGTGAAATACGCCCGTTATTTCGTCATTCGGAATTGTAAAATTCCCTCCGTTCTCGTCGAGGGCGGTTTTGTCAGTAATTCCAACGAGCGTAGCCGCATGAAAACCGCATGGTTCAGGGATGCGATCGCACGGGGAATCGCTGATGGGGTGCAGCGTTTCCGTAGAGGAAGCTAAAACAGGTTCCGTTTTGCGTTTACCGGAAGTGTGATCCAGCCATTAGGCTGAACTAATTGGCCCTGCCTTGCGGCTCATCCACCAGTGCCTCCAAAATAGAAACGCCCCGATACTTTCATACCGAGGCGCTCTGAAAATTTAATCCGTGCTTACCCTAATTGGCAGCGACTGCGTCGATCACATTCACTCGGCGACCTTCACGGTCAAAGAAAACCTGTCCATCGGTCATTGCGAACAGCGTGTGGTCCTTACCGCATCCAACCCCTATGCCCGGATGCACTTTCGTGCCGCGCTGGCGGATGATGATGTTTCCGGCGATGACAGCCTGACCGCCGAATTTCTTTACGCCGAGGCGTTTGCTGCGTGAGTCGCGTCCGTTCTTAACGGAGCCTTGTCCTTTTTTGTGGGCCATGAGATTAAGTTGGTTAGGGTTTGGTTATCCAATGGAGGTAATCTCCAACTTGGTCATGTGCCGGCGAAAGCCTTTGGTTTTATGAAAGCCCTTGCGGCGCTTGAATTTGAACGCAATCCCCTTTGGTCCGCGAAACTGGTCAATCACTTTCGCCGTCACGCTCGCACCGGCGACGCTGGGGGCACCGATTTGCACGCTGTCACCTTGGCCAAGCAAAAGTATTTCGTTGAAGATGATCTCGGAGTCGATTTCCGCATCGAGTTTCTCGACATCTAATTTGTCGCCTTGTTGGACGCGGTATTGTTTACCGCCTGTTTTGATTACTGCGTAGGCCATGGCCGGATGGGAAAGAAGTTTAATGTCCACCTGTGGGCGGGCGGGGAAACCAACATAAACCCGCATCGCTTGCAAGGTTTTTTTGCCTGTGCCCATAAAAGAACGGAAAATTCCAGCCTGCAAAATGACAAAGTTTGTAATATTTAGAATAGTTCTTGCTCCAAATAGGAATGATTCTAGTTTTCCTCCGCGATGACAACCGACCCATCACAAATCCAAATCACAAGCGTCCCTGAGGAAATCAACGGCTTGCGCATGACCCGCCAGCGGCAGGAAGTGTATCGCTTTCTCATGGGCGAGCGGAACCACCCAACTGCGAACGAGGTTTTCATGCGTATCAAGGAAGCACTTCCCAACATCTCCCTGGCGACTGTTTACAATTGTCTCGAAGCCCTTGTGCAGCATCACATCATCCGGCAGGTCAACTTTGATCGCGAGCCCTCCCGGTATTGCCCCAATCTTGAAGAGCACGGCCATTTCCATGACGAGACTACCGGTACCATTCACGACGTGAAATTCAAGCCCGGCATCAATCTCAGGGACCTCCTCGACATCCCTCCCAATACCGTCATCAAGGACATCGAAATCACTCTCCGTGGCCAGCTTGCCGCTTCCTGATTTCACACACAACTTTCCAACAAATGAGCTTACATATCCAAGAACTCCACGCATCCCTTGAAAACGGCACTGAAATCCTCAAGGGAGTTACCCTTGATATCCCTGCCGGCGAAATACATGCGATCATGGGACCAAACGGTTCCGGAAAATCCACACTTTCCAAGGTCCTTGCCGGGCATAAAGGCTATATTCCCACATCCGGAACAATCACTTTGGATGGACAGGACATCAGCGAACTGTCCATCGACCAGCGTTCCCGTGCCGGGATTTTCCTCGCGTTCCAATACCCTGCGGAAGTTCCGGGTGTCTCAAACGCAAATTTCATTCGTGCGGCCCTTCAATCACGCCTGCCGAAAGGCCAGGAAATCGACGCCGTCGCCTACTACAAAAACCTTTATGCCAAAATGGATCTCCTCGAAATGGATCGCAAGTTCACCTCCCGCGCCGTCAACGAAGGCTTCTCCGGTGGGGAGAAAAAGCGCAACGAGATCCTCCAGATGATCATGCTGGATCCAAAATATTGCATCCTCGACGAAACCGACTCCGGTCTAGATATCGACGCCCTCAAGATCGTAGCCAAAGGCGTGAACGCGATGCGCTCCGCCAACCGGGGCATGTTGCTGATTACCCACTATCAGCGCCTGCTTGACTACATCAAGCCCGACCATGTGCATGTCATGTCCGATGGCCGCATTGTCCGTTCCGGAGGCCCGGAGCTCGCACTTGAGCTGGAGGAAAAGGGCTATGATTTCCTTAAAGAGCCTGCTCTCGCCTCATGATTTTTCACCTAACTTCCCACGATGTATAACGACGATACCGCCACCGCCCTTCTCGAAAAGGAAACCTACGATGCGATCAATATCGACCGCTCCAAAGGGGATTTCACTTTTCCGGAACGCCACAAATTCGATGCTGGATGGGGCCTCAGCGCCCACACCGTTGATTACATTTCGGACGTGAAAAAAGATCCGGACTGGGTCCGCGAGTTCCGCCACAAGGCCCTTAAAATTTTCGAAAGCAAGCCCATGCCGACCAATTGGGCCACTGAGGATCTCAACAACATTCACTTCGACAAAATCCGTTACTATTTGTCGGATGGTGAAAAGCCCAAGCGCTCATGGGATGAAGTTCCGGAAGAAATCCTCAAGACCTTCGAGCGGCTTGGCATACCCCAACAGGAACGCGCTTTTCTTGCAGGAGTCGAAGCTCAATACGATTCCGAAGCCGCCTACTCGAACATGAAAGAAGAGCTCTCCAAGCAGGGGGTGATCTTCGTGACATCGGCAGAAGGCCTGAAGGAACATGAGGAGATTTTCCGACCCTATTTTGGAAAAGTCATCCCCACCGGTGACAACAAATTCTCCGCTCTCAACAGTGCGGTTTTTTCCGGAGGTTCCTTTATCTACATCCCGAAAGGCGTGAAACTCAAACAGCCACTGCAGGCGTATTTCCGCATCAACTCCGAATCCTTCGGCCAGTTTGAGCGAACTCTGATTATCGCGGACGAAGGCTCCGAGGTCATGTATATGGAGGGCTGCACCGCGCCCAAATTCGAGACCGCCACCCTTCACTCCGCCGTCGTCGAACTCGTCGCGCTCAAAGGAGCCCGGATTCAATACATCACCGTTCAAAACTGGAGCAGCAATGTCTTCAATCTTGTGACCAAACGCGGTCTGGCCATGGAAAACGCCGAAGTCCGCTGGATCGATTGTAACATCGGCTCGCGCCTGACCATGAAATACCCTGGTGTTGTCATGAAAGGCGAAGGTGCGCGCGGCGAAGTCATTTCCATCGCTCTCGCGAATACCGGCCAGCATCAGGATACCGGCGCCAAAATGATCCATGCCGCCGACAATACCACCTCGAACGTCGTTTCAAAATCGATCTCCGTTGGCCAAGGTCGCGCAACCTACCGCGGCCAGGTGCATATTCCGAAGCACCTCAAGGGCTGTAAAAACAACACGGAATGCGATGCCTTGCTCATCAACAGCAACTCCCGCACCGACACCTATCCGGCCATTACGGTCAAAGGCAACCGCCACGCCACCCAGCACGAGGCCAGCGTTTCCCAAGTCTCGGAGGAAATGCTTTTCTACATGCAGCAGCGCGGTCTTGACCAGGGACAGGCCATGTCACTCGCCGTGAACGGTTTCATCAACGATCTCGTCCGCGAGTTTCCCATGGAATATTCGGTTGAGCTAAAACGCCTCATCGACCTTGAAATGGAAGGCAGCGTCGGTTGATGTTACAGACAACTGCGGCCCCTCACATTTTCCATTCTCTTCGACTTTCCTGATCCATGACTGCCACTCTTCCGGCTTGGTTTAAAGCGCGCCAACAATCCGCCCTGCAACGCTACGAAACCACTACCACCCCCAAACGCGGGGATGAGCAATGGCGGTTTTCAAATTTCAAGCAGCTCGACTTCGCGAATGTCTCCAATAAACCGGCACCCGAAGTGGACGTCGCTGGCCTCGTCTCACGATCCACTGGACTGGAAACACCTGTCGCAAAGTTCGTCTTCCTCAACGACAGCCCTGTGTTTTCCGAAAGCTCCCTTCCAACCGACGTCATCTGCCTCCCGCTCGCAGAAGCACTCGCCTCCCACAGCGATCTTGTCGCGCAACACTTCATGCGCCAGGAAACGCGACTTGGCTCCGCGAAATACGCCGCGCTCCACGAAGCTTCCCTAAAAAACGGACTCTTCGTCCACATTCCTGACGGCATGGAAATTGAAGGCTCCATCGAAGTCCATCACTGGCTTTCCGGAGAAACCACCATCTTTCCCCACACGCTCGTCGTCACTGGGAGAAACGCCAAAGTCAGGATCATCGATTGTTTCCGCTCCGTGGACGAAACGACCCCCGGCCTCGCCATCGCCTTCAATGATCTTTGTCTCGGGGAAAACTCGCAGCTTGATTACATCGCCATTCAGGCGCTGAACGAAGTGACCCGCATGATCCAGATCAACGAAACCTCCACCGACCGCGACGCACGCGCAAAAGGTTTCATCCTGAACACCGGCGCGTCCTGGGCCCGCAACGAATCACTTTCCCGCCTCGATGGCCCCGGCTCCCGCTCCGATATGCTCAGTGTTTCGATCCCGGCCCGCGAGCAGGAGTATGATCAGCGGACCCTCCAACACCACGTTTCCGAAGGCACCTACTCCGATCTCCTTTACAAAAACACCCTTTATGGCCACTCACGGACCATTTTCTCCGGCCTCATTTTCGTTGGCGAAAAAGCCCACCACACCGATGCGTACCAGACCTGCCGCAACCTCCTCATGACCGATGATTGCGAAGCGAACTCCATGCCCGGACTCGAAATCAACGCCGATCAGGTCAAATGCTCCCACGGCTCAACCTCCTCGCAAATCAGCGATGAGGAAATTTTCTACCTCTGCACTCGCGGTATAGATCCTACCCGCGCGCGCCAACTCATTGCCCGCGGCTTCTCGGTGGAAGCTGTGGAACGCCTGGCCGATGAACCAACCGAGAAGCTCGTCCTCAAATTCATTGACGAAAAATTCTCCGCGATCGGCGTTTCCGAAGGATAAATAAAATGAGGCCTGGCCTCGTTCCCCAGTCATTCCTCTACCGGCACCGGAAGATATTTCGCGGCCATCGCTTCAGGCAGGGGGTCGCCCGTAATCTTGGAGAGTTCCGCCCGAAATATACGGTTCGTAGAGACAAGTTCGGCACGTGCGGTGGCCACATCTTTGTATTTCTCATAAATATCGCTGCGACTGCGGAGCTCCCGGGAAAGGGTGCGCAAGGTGGCGTTAAGCTCCTTGGCCTGGGCCAGCAGATTGCGGTCGCCGGCTTCGGTATAACGATTGAGGCCGTCCAGGTCATCCCGGCATTTGCCATGGATTTTATCGATCCTTGTCATGGCGGGGGGCGTGATGACATTGAGGTCCAGACTGCTGACGGCTTGTATGGGATCGACCGCCATCCAGATTTCCGCAGCCAGCGACTTGCGGGAAAGGTAGATGGGACGCATTCCGTCCGCTTGCAAGGCCAGCAGCTTCGCCGAAAGGTGATACGGCGCATCCTCGGAAATTTCCTGCAGGCGCTGGCGGACAAAGCGATTCGAAAGATAGGCTGCGAGGGAAGAGTTTGGTGATTTGCTTTTGATTTCGAGAAACTTGGCGGCGGCGGCGGCCTGTTTTTCAGAGGGCACCGCTGCCGACAGGGCAATGAGTTGCTCGGGTGTGGAAGCCAGGAGAACCTCGTATTTGAGGAAAAATTCCGGCCTTTCCAGTGCCAGAAAGCTGGTCAGATATTCTTCCGCATCATTTGCGATAACCAGTTTTCCTCCGCCTCCATCCGCTAGCTTGGAAAGCATGCGCCAGAGGTAGCGCGGGGTTGTAAGATACCCCTCCTCGTCAAGTTCGGCGATCACTGTCGCTTCCGTTTCGTTGCCGCTTACGGCCGAATTCGCTAAAACCAGTCCGGGCCCCGAGAGATTGGCAAAATTTTTGTCGAGCGCGTAGACATGGTCGTCGCCAGTTAGAAGAGTGAGCTTGCCCTCGGCCGGCAGGCTGCCGTGGAGGCGGCTGAGAACTCCTTTGATGGGCTTTACGACAAAGCGATTGAGCGGATCTTGATCTTCGGCGCTTCCGGAAACACTGATCTGGAACTTGTCGCTCTCTGCTTCCGGGTTGGTTTCGGAGGCTTCCATGCGAATGATCGTGGGCTGCAGCTGCCAGGTTTCCGTTTTCGCGTTGTAGTTGTGAAGAACGGTGGTGACTTGGGCTTTGTTGAGCCGGACTTTGGGTATTTGCTCCTTTGGATCAGGGATCGGGGGGGTGGTTCCGGTGTCTCCATTGCCCGCCATTTCGGCATCATTTTTGGTGATCGGAATTTCTTCGAAAGAGGAGAGGGCGGCTACCCAGTTTTCCCATTTCCCGCGCTCCGGCGACTTGCGGAGTGATTGGGCGGTTGGGTGATTGATGTCCAAAACGGCGGCGGCGTCCCCCATGAGGTCGCCAAAAAGATTGCCGTGGGCACCTGCCTCAGGGGTGGTGAGCCAGCCGTGAATCTGCCAGATCGTGGACTTTGACTGGATGATCTGGCCGAGTTCAGGTTTGGGAAGCTCTTTACCTTCAACAATGAAATTGAGGTTCTCCCGGGCGACGGTGCTGGCAGGATCAAGGGCAAGAGCGAGGGCGAGGCTTTGGGCGGCGGCGCGGCGTTCAGCGCCATTTTTCAGATCGAGATTTTGACAAAGTAAGGCGAAATGGCTGGATAGGGTCACCATTGTGTCGGCATCGAAGGGAAGCTGATCACGCCGCACGGGTGAATTTCCTTCATCGGGTGGAACGAAGGGGGATGCGTTGCTTGCCGCTGCCAGCAGGCAAAGCAAAAGCCCGATAGAGTGGCGGCGGATGAAATGGGACATGGAGGCAATGGCTAGGTTTGCATTTTTACGTGCGCGGACAAGAGAACATTGCAGATGCCTGATGATTCCCGCAATGCTTCGCTCTTGCCTTTCTTCCATGGTTTCATGAGTTACTGATTACCCTCAGTATGTCCACCGACCCATTATCACTCCGTATGCTGCGAAAGCTGCCACCGTTTGCCCTCATCGCACTCATGGTTTGCCCCGCCTGCAGCAGGATGCCGATCTCGCCCCGGAACCAATCCCAACCATCTTTTGCCGGGGGCGAGCGCCAACCGGTCCCAACGACCAAGCCCTCGCAGTCCCCGTTGCGGCGGGCGCAGCGCGCACGCCCGGATCCGCGCTTCCGGCCCCCGGTGGACTTTGCCGAACTTCAAGCGGTCGCAGGCGAAGTGGCCCGGACCTCAGGACGCAAAATCCGCTGGCGTCTCGCACTCGGAGACAATCCCGGACCCTTGGCCAGAATCAGTGGCGGCTTGGACGATTGCACGATCTACCTTCATCCTGTCGCCGCTCGGAAAGTGCCACCGAACACCTGGGCCTTTATCAT
>JACMMB010000329.1 GCA_014379305.1 Akkermansiaceae bacterium | reverse complement strand
TTTGTAAGTGCGGATGGTATCGATCCGGCTGGCGCGTCCGGTGAGCATTTTATGAACGTAGCCCTGGTGGGCGACGTCGAAGACGAACTTATCGGCCGGGGTGGAAAAGACCCGATGAAGGGCTATGGATAGCTCGACGACACCGAGGTTTGGACCGAGGTGACCGCCGGTGATCGAAAGACAACTGATCAGGGAATCCCGGATCTCTTTCGCAAGGCCGGGCAACTGGTCTTCGGAGAGATTTTTAAGGTCGTCTGGAGACTGGATGGAAGTCAGAAGCGGGCCGAGGGCGGATGGGCCGGGTGCTGGCGGGAGTGGAAATTCAGAAGAGAGTGATGTCATTTTCGTCTTCAGTATCAGCGGAGTTGGAATCCGCAGGCAGGTGGAAGTTTTCGTCTTGCGAATCCGGACCTGGTTCGTCGCGATTGGTGAGGGTGATCAGTTCAATTCGTTTGCGTGCCGAGGTGAGGATGGATTCGCAGTGTTTCAAAAGGAGAGAGCCGGATTCGTATTGGGAAACGAGATCTTCCAGCGGAAGTTGCTCGTTTTCCATCGCCTCGACGATGCTTTCCAACTTGGACAAGGCATTTTCAAACGTGAGTTCAGCCTCGGATGGTGAATCGGATATACGACGGGCTGGCATGGAGAACGTGTGTGGCGGAAATCGCGCCGCAATGGAACTTTACTTCTTTTCCTCTGCGGCGGTGCGAAGGGCGCGATCTGAATAATAAACCATGTCCATGCCCACCAAGGTAGCCCGGAAAGGGTAGCGGCGGGTGATTTCCTGTATTTTCTGGTCTTTATCGTAAATCGAAAGGCCGGGCGGATAAGTTGCGAGGAAAACCCGGCCATCGAGGACAAGTGAGGTGAAATCCTTGTATTTCGCGGCAACTTCGGTGGCGTTGTTGGAACCGTGGGAAGACGGGGAAATGAGTATGCCGGCGACAGGGGTCTGAAGATCCGCAGCGGCGCTTTCCAATTCGATCATGTCTTTTTTGGTGGGAGGGAGCCAGATGGAAATCCGGTCCGCATACCAGGCAGCCGCCCAAGGTTGATCGGAGAAACAAACCTGCTTGTCGGTGAGCCATTTGCTCAGGCCCAAATTGAGGGCGGGCGCGTAATACGGGGGCCAGTGGGGGACACCGCCGCGGTCTTTCCGGTCCATGCCGACGCGCACTTTCAATGGCAAGGCAAGGATCAGCGGCAGAGCGCAGATGAAGATGATGACCATGTGATGGACGTTTCGCAGCATCGGATTGGCGGTCACGACGGGCAATTTGCTCCACAGGATCGAAAGGAAGGCCAAGCCGTAGGCCGTCATGATCGGCGCGAAGAGGAGATGGGTCTGATTCGGATCGAGAGGTTCCGTGCTGACCCCGAAGATGGCCAAGCCGAACGCGGACAGGGCGAACATGATCAGAAGCGCCCAGCGGAAATTAGCGATGGATGGGCGCTTGAAGGGATGCATCAAGGAGAGGAAGAACAGCGGCGCGACGATGATTCCGCCAAGAAACGGAATGATATCGGTGGTCTGAAGCAGAGTGGTGCGGATGATGTTTGAAAGGAAGCCCTTGTCGAGGAGAGGAGTGGACTCGATATCCAGCGTGCGCATGACGAAATCCTGGGTGCCGCCGCCGATGCCGTTATACAGATTGATGAAGGCCGTGCCAAAGGGTGATCCTGAAATCCCTGAATTTCGCAGCATCACAAAGACCAAGGGGACAATGAGGATGGTGAGAATCGAGACACCGACGACTCCACGGGGGCGGAATGCGATGGCGGCAAAGATGATATAACCAAGCGCGATCCAAATGGCCAGGAAGTGCGTCAGGGATAGAAGTGTAAAGAAAACGCCTGCAATGATGGCGGGAGCAAAGGGGATGCGTCCCTCGGTGGCGTCCTCCACTGCCCGATAGACGAAGTAGATGGCGCAGGAAAACAGCAGAAGCATCAGCATTTGTGGCAAACCGCTGAGCGAGTATTGCCAAAAGCTATCGCAGAACAGCATGAGAATGGCTGTAACCCCGGCGATTTTCGCATCGAAAATTCTGGAAACGAGCAGATAGCTTACCCCGATCGACATCAGGAAACAGAGGGTTGAAACCGTGGCGATGACCCGGTCGAGAGGGAAGACCATTTCATTTTCCCCCATCTTCCATTGCTCCGCTTTATCGGCGCCAATGAGTTTGAGGACTGCTGCATTTAGAAGCGGATTGAGAGGGGAATGGAACGTGTCATCGAACCCAACGAGAGGCACGGCCTGCTGCTGTTTCGCTTTCGCCTGCTCATAGGCGGCGGGACGTATGAACTTGGTGGTAAAGCCATTGCCACGGGCGATTTCGCGGGCAATCTGTGCTTGATCCATCGCTTCGGACGAATTGAGACCGCGGAAGAGGGTGAATAGATTTCCCAAAGTGAGAATGATCAGGAGGAGGAAAAACAGACTCCGTCGAATCAGGATGCCGGCGTCAAATTGGGTAAGTGCGTTGCTCATGCGGGAAGGGGAGGTATGCTATCGGAAGAAAAACTTAAAGCCCTAGTTCCTTGATTTTTCGTTGAAGTGTTCTTCTGCTGATTCCCAGGAGTTCGGCCGCTTGGGTTCGATTGTCCCGGGTTTGTGCCAAAGCCGCGCGGATTGCGCTGCTTTCCAGAGCATGCAAATTGAATTCAGCCGGGGCCGCAAGGGTGTTTTTGGGGAGATCCTGTGACTTGATATCGGAAAAAGGGGCGGTTTGGAGAAATCGTGGCAGGTGGGAGAGCTTGATCCGGGGATCGTTCGACATGACGACGCCATGTTCGATGGCGGTGCGGAGTTCACGGACATTGCCGGGCCAGGAATAAGTCAGGAGTGATTGAATCGCCTCATCGGTGAGAGGTTTGTAAGGGCGGTCGTTTTCAGCGGCGAACTCGGTCAGAAAGGCATTCGCCAGGAGGATGATATCTTCGGGACGCGTCCTTAGAGCGGGCATTTGGATGGAGACGACATTGAGGCGGAAATAGAGATCCTCGCGGAATTTTTCCTGATCAACAAGCTGGCGGAGGTTCTTATTCGTGGCGGCAATAAGGCGGACATCGATTTTGATGGAGGAGTTCGAACCCACGCGCTCAATTGATTTTTCGGATAGCACCCGGAGCAGTTTGACCTGGGTGGCAGGATCGATTTCTCCGATTTCATCCAGGAAAAGGGTGCCGCCATCGGCTTGCTCGAAGCGACCGATGCGGCGTTGGGCGGCGCCGGTGAACGAGCCTTTTTCGTGGCCAAAAAGTTCGGATTCAAGGAGTTGTGGAGAGAGGGCGGCGCAGTTGACGATGACGAGCTTGGCGGCGGGACGGCCGGAAAGATGATGGAGGGTGTGGGCGACGACTTCCTTGCCGGTTCCGGATTCTCCTTCGATGAGGACCGTGGCGCGTGTGGAAGCGACTTGTTCGATGAGCTCGGTGACGCGACCGATTTCAGGGGATTTCCCGATCAGGCGGGAAAGCTGGTTGTGATTGCGAACCTGCTGGGTGAGCTGGCGGTTTTCAGTTTCGAGATTCCGCGATTGGAGGGCGCGTTTGAGAAGCATCTCGACCTCATCGAGATTGAGTGGCTTGGTTACAAAGTGAAAGGCGCCGCGGCGCATGGCTTCGACCGCGGTATCGACGGAGCCGTAGGCGGTCATCATCAGGATGACGGGAGGAGAGGGGAGTTTTGTGGCGGATTCGATGAGGTCCATGCCTGAATCCCCTCCAAGGCGGAGATCGGTAAGGAGGAGTTGGATGGACTCGGTCTTGAGAATGGTCAGTGCGTCGGCGTTGCTGGCGGCGGTGTAGACCTCGAAATTCTCCTCAAGCGCGCTACGAAGCCCCTCGCGTGTGGCGCGCTCGTCATCAACAATGAGAATGGTGGGAAGCATGGGTGAATGCCGAATACTGATTACTTACAGATCGATGGTGGGCGAGGGCAATAGACGGGGTGAGGGAACGGTGTGGGGAAGGTGGATCAGGATTCTGGTGCCTTGTTCCTGCTGCGATTGGATTTCGATTTCCCCACCGTGCTCGCGGATGATGCGACGGACAATCAGCAAGCCGAGGCCGGTGCCGGATGATTTTGTGGTGCGGTAGGGTTCGAAGAGACTGCCCATGTGCTCGGGAGGGATGCCGGTGCCGTTATCATGGATTGAAATGATAAAGTCAGCATCTGTCGAGCGGGTCTTGATTTGGATCAGGCCGGAATCGCCGGAGATTGCCTGATAGGCGTTGCGAATCAGGTTGTAAAAGACTTGCTGGAATTGATCCGGATCGATGTTGGCCGCAGGCAGTTTCCCGGAAAGATCGAGGGTCACGGAAATATTGCGGGAGGCGATTTCCGGTTCGAGCAGGGTCAGGGTTTGGTGGAGGATGGAGTTCAGATCGCGGACCTCGCGGCGGGGGCTGGTGGGACGGACAGCGTGGAGAAACTGCTTGAGGATGGTATCCAGACGCTGGATTTCCTGCCGTGCGGTATCGAGATGCGGCGTGAGGCTTTTGCGGTCCGAGGGGGAGAGCTTGCGAATTTTGCGACCGAGGAGCTGGAGATGGATATCAAGGGAGTTCAGCGGATTTCCGATTTCATGTGCGACTCCGGCGGCGAGCAGGGTCAATGCGTTCAGGCGTTCCGATTCCAGGTTTTGCTGGGTCTCGGCGTGGGTGCTGGTGAGGTCACGGATGAGCATGACGTGGCCCAGTGGCAGCTCCTGGTGGACAGGGTCGTCGATGGGAGCGAGGTAAAAATTAAGGAGGCGGTGATCCGGGTAGAATATTTCGATGTCCCGGGAGATGGATTGCTTGGTTGCGGTCAGGGAAATGGAATCGAGTCCGCGGATCTTGGTGTGGATTTTCTCGCCAAGGGATGAGGAATCCAGACCGAAAAACCGGCATGCGGCGCGGTTGAGAAAGAGAATTTTCCCACTGAGATCGAGAATGATAAGGCCTTCATGGAGAGCCTCGAAAACGTTTTCCAGAAAACCCTTTTCCTGAATCAGGCGGGTCACGATTTGCTGGATCTCGCCGGGTTCAACG
>JACMMB010000328.1 GCA_014379305.1 Akkermansiaceae bacterium | reverse complement strand
CGGCTTCTCCGAACAGGAAATGGAGTTCCGCCGCCAGTTCTCGTTCCCGCCCTACGCCCACTGCGCCGTTCTAACGAGCCGCTCCACCCACGAGCGCCGCGCCGAGTTTACCCTGCAAACCCTCCACCTCCGCCTGGCCGAAAACCTCCCTAACGGAATCACCCTCGGCGAAGTCCTGCCCTCCCCGCTCATCCGTTCCCATGGCCAGTTCCGTTTCCAAATCACCCTCCGCTCCCACCGCGCCCGCCCGCTGACCAACCACGTCCAGCAGATTCTATCAAAAACCAGCCTGCCCGAAGACGTCACCGTCGTCTTCGATATGGACGCGCTGAATTTTTCGTAGGAATCGTACCACAAAAACCCGCAGAAAATCAAACCGCTCACCCGTCCGCATCTCATGGAAAGTTTCCTCACCACCATTTCCAGGCTGATCGAAAAAAAGAATCTCCCTGCGCTGATGATCGGCGGCCATGCCGTCACCGCGCTCGGGCATCCACGCGCCACTTACGATCTGGATCTGCTGATTCCGCGATCATCGGCCGGAAAGTGGAAAACCGAGCTTTTCAAACTCCGCTACCACCTTTTCGCCGAATCGGCGAATTTCCATCAGTTCGAAGCTCACCCCGATCTTCCCCTACCACCCCTCGATCTCATGCTGGTGGACGACGACGTTTTCCAAACCCTGGAGCAGTCGAAAATCGATTCCAAACCCCTCGCCACCCCGGGAGTGGTGGCGATGATCGCACTCAAACTTCATGCCATCCATCAGCCTGCCCGCGACGATGTCGCGAAGGATTGGTCCGATGTCCTCGCCCTCGTCAAAGCCCACAAGCTCTCCCTCGACGATCCCGAATTTTCCGCTACCATCCTCAAGCATGGAGGAGAAACCGCCATCCGACGCATCCAAGCCTCGCTCGCTGGCGGAAATTGACTTCCCCACCGGCGAAGGCCCGAAGCCGCACACCGCCCGCTTTCTTGATCCGCGTGAGGTCGAGAAACACTTCGCGCCCATCCTAAAATATGCGCCAAGCCCGGAGCAACGTTGGGCTCAGAAAGCCAACGCCTCCCCGTTTCCCGGCCTTTGAAGCCGGAACTTGGTTTTTCGGCGGGATCCGATCCTGCGCCGACTCTTACTATTGGGTTAAATATCAAATTTTACTAGACAATTCACCGTGGAGTTGAGACGTCTGGCCGGTTTCACCGTTGAGTCTTTGAAAACTTCTGAGCGATAACGGACATCAAAAAAATCGGTGGGCCACATTCAAATGGCAACCACACACATTCGTATCCTACTACTGGCGGCAATATCCGCTGTCGGCCTTTCCCAATCCCTGCCGGCCGGCGAGCTTTATCCTCTGTTCTACAACGACAATGGTGCTACCATCTCCATCAGTGGCTGCGAATTCGGCGATATCAGGTCGGTCACTGTCCCTGGGCTCATCAATGGAAAACCTGTGACGGCAATCGAACCCAAGGCATTTTTTGGAAACAACGGGATCACGAATTTGATTTTACCATCGAGCGTTACCACAATTGGTGCTTCTGCATTCGAATCCTGCAGACGCCTCAATACAGTTACCTCGCCCGGTGGATTAACGAACATCGATCGGGCGGCGTTTGCCTCATGTGACGAATTGACCGGCATTACGCTTCCTGCTAGCGTGACAACGATCGATGACTTCGCGTTCTACAATTGCTCGCGGTTGCCAAATCTGACATTGCCCTCGGGACTAACTTACCTAGGCAGATACGCATTGGCGGCAACCTCTATTGCGGAGGTGACCCTTCCAGTCGGCGTGACCTCAATCTCAGACTATACCTTTTGGGGGTGTTATTTGCTCGATAAAATGGTTATTCCTCCGCATGTGGTTACGATAGGGGAAGGCGTGTTTACCGCCACCCGTCTTCGGGAGATTACATTATCTCCGAACCTGATCTCAATTGGTAATGCCGCATTTGCTGGCACTTATCTGACAGAAATCGCCATTCCGCCAACGGTGTCGAGTTTCGGCAACGCGGTTTTCCACGGCTGCAGGAACCTGACCAAAATAACGTTGCCGAAAAACACGACGAGTATCGGTGAAAAGATGTTTGCTGAATGCTATTCGCTAACCGAGTTGACAATTCCGGCAGCCGTAACGTCGATAGGTAAAAACGCCTTTGCCTCCAGCGGAATGAAGAGTTTGAAGTTGCCGTCCGGACTGACGACGATTGGCGAGTCCGCTTTTTACAATTGCTCGCTCACGACAGTGACCATTCCTAGCAAGGTGTCCGACATCGGATCCTATGCGTTCAACAGTTGCAACCGACTGGTGAGCGCGAGCTTCCTCGGCGATGCGCCAGTGATGCAAAAGCAGGTCTTTAAACTTTCCGCATTCGGTTTCAAAATCTTTTTCAGCATGGCCTCCGAGGGATTTACTCTCCCCAAATGGTATGGCTATCCCAGCTCACGCCCGGCACCGGAAATCGTGGTGCAGTTGGGTGGATCGACGTCGCTGAAAGATGGCGAAGACGAAGCGAACTTCGGAAACGTGATCGTCGGAAAGAAAAGCACCACCCGAACCTATGTCATTCGCAACGTCGGCACGAA
Organism: Akkermansiaceae bacterium; assembly: GCA_014379305.1. Taxonomy (GTDB): domain Bacteria; phylum Verrucomicrobiota; class Verrucomicrobiia; order Verrucomicrobiales; family Akkermansiaceae; genus Luteolibacter. The sequence goes on along the minus strand of JACMMB010000328.1, from coordinate 2,119 downwards.
AAAGTTGACCGGTTTGTCGGTGATCACGAGAGAAGGGGATTTCGCCGATTTCGTTCCGAAGAACCTGACGAAGTCTTCGCTCGCCCCAGGCAAATCCGCCAGCTTCCAGTTGGTCTTCAAACCGAAGGCACGCGGCAAGCGTGAGACCACTGTGGAAATCCTGAGCAGCGACGCGAATGAGAACCCGTTCGATTTCAAACTAACCGGCAAAGGACTGGTCCAGTTTTAAGCACAGCAGTCCCATATATAACCATCCACGAATTTTTCGAAAAATAGACAATGCAGCACTTTATGAGATCCGTTAAAAACCACATCCTAATGCTGACGGCAGTTTCCGCCCTTGGCTGGACCCCATCGTTGTCGGCTGGCGAGCTTTATCCTTTCACCTACATCGATCACGGCAGCACCATTTCAATAAGCAAATGTTCTAATTCTGCCACCGGCATTGTCAGCGTTCCGGCGTTGATCGACGGCAAACCCGTCACTGAAATTGATTCTTATGCCTTTGGTTCCTCCTCGTTTTACACAGAAGTAGTTCTGCCTTCATCTGTCACCAAGATCGCTCCATACGCATTCTCATTTTGCAGACTGCTACAGCGCTTCAGCTCTCTCGGTGGACTCGTCAGTATCGATTCCGATGCGTTTTATTTTTGTGATCGCCTAACCAGCGTGATCCTGCCCGCAAGTGTCACGACCATCGGTGACGGGGCATTTACCGCCTGCCAGCGTCTCTCAGACATTGCATTACCCGCAGGGTTGACCTCGCTAGGGAAATTTGCGCTAGCGGGAACCTCTATCACGGAGGTGGAGATCCCCTCCGGCTTGACCGTGATTTCAGATTACGCCTTCGGCGGTTGTCGTTCGCTCAAGTCGGTGGTCATCCCTCCGAATGTGGTATCAATCGGGGAGGGTGCGTTTTCGGCCAGTGGCCTCACGGAGCTAACAATATCTCCTAGCGTGATATCGATCGGAAACGCCGCCTTTGAGCGGACTTTTCTAACATCAGTGGTGATCCCGTCGACGGTGAAGAACTTCGGCAACGCGGTTTTTCGCAAGTGCAGGTTTATGAAGGAAATCACGCTCCCGAGCAATATGAGCAGCATTGGTGATGAAATGTTTTCCGAATGTGAATCACTTCGCCAGGTGACGATTCCCGCTTCCGCCACTTCGATCGGAAAAAGTGCTTTTGCACTGAGCGGTCTTACAAGCATCAGGATATCATCCAAAGTGAAGACGATAGGCGAATCCGCATTTCAGGATTGCACGGGGCTTTCGACGGTGACCATTCCGACGAGTGTTTCCGACATCGGACTTAATGCGTTCTACGGTTGCACCCGAATGGTAAGCGCGAGTTTCCTCGGCGACGCGCCTTTGATGCAGCAGCAGGTATTCGGTCTTGCTGCAGTCGGCTTCAAAATCTTTTTCAGCAAATCGTCGAAAGGATTCACCGTTCCCAGATGGCATGGCTACCAAACATCGCGGCCGGCACCGGAAATCGTGGTGCAGGTTGATAAATTATTGTCGTTGAAGGATGGCGAGGACGAGGCTGTTTTCGGAAATGTGATCGTCGGAAAGAAAAGCAGCACCCGAACCTATTTCATTCGCAACGTCGGCACGAAAAAGTTGACCGGTTTGTCGGTGATCACGAGAGAAGGGGATTTCGCAGATTTCGTCCCGAAGAACCTGACGAAGTCTTCGCTCGCCCCAGGCAAATCCGCCAGCTTCCAGTTGGTCTTCAAACCGAAGGCACGAGGCCGGCGTGAGACCACCGTGGAAATCCTGAGCAGCGACGCAAATGAGAACCCTTTTGATTTTAAACTAACTGGCAAAGGACTGGTCCTGATCCATTAGCCTGCAGAACCCACCGTTGAAGTGGTGGCGGATCACGGATTGAGCAACGCCCGCACCATCGCGGCGTCGAGTCTGTTGGAGATATCCGCGTTCGCTAGGATTCCGTCGGCGAGTTTGCCTTTTTCCTGTTGGAGTTTGTGGATGCGCTCCTCCACGGTTTCCTGACAGAGCAGTTTGTGGACGAATACCGGCTTGTCCTGGCCGATGCGATAGGCGCGGTCGGTCGCTTGGGCCTCGGCGGCTTTGGGTAGTTGCCATTTGAACAGGT
>JACMMB010000327.1 GCA_014379305.1 Akkermansiaceae bacterium | reverse complement strand
TTGTAAATCGGCCAGGTGAGCTCCGGCCCGATGTATGAATAAGCCACCGTCCGCGCACCCTCCGCCAAAACCCCGGCCTTCAACAACGCATCCACCCACATCTCCCAATCCTCGCCGCCCATCACCGCCACCGTCTGCGAGACATCGTCACCCTCCGCCGCCTGGATCACCACCTCCTCCACCGCACCCGTCATCGTATTCAAAGTCTTGTTCGTATACACCTCCCCGATCGGCTTCAGCACCGATTTGTAAACCTCCCCCGTCACCGGATGGGTTCTCCGCGGCGAGGCCAGACTGTAAATCACCAGATCCACCTGCCCCAAATCCTCCCGGATCGCTTCAATCACCTCATGCTTCACCTCATCGGAAAACGCGTCGCCATTGAATGACCGCGCATACAGGCCCGCCTCCTGCGCTTCCCGCTCGAACGCCACCGTATTATACCAGCCCGCCGTCCCCGTCTTCGTCTCCTCCCCCGGCCTTTCGAAAAACACCCCCACCGTCGCCGCTCCCGCCCCGAATGCCGCCGCAATCCGCGAGGAAAGCCCGTACCCCGTAGAGGAACCGATCACCAAAACCTTCTTCGGTCCCCGCTCGATCATACCCCGGCCCCGCACCACCGAAATCTGCTCCGCCACATGCTTCGCACACCCCTCCGGATGCGCCGTAGTACAAATAAATCCGCGAATTTTAGGCCCGACAATCATAGTGGGAAAAGTCTTAGCCACCCCACCCACCCCGGCAACCTAAAATCAATAACTCCCCATCGTCGCCACATTGTTCCATCCGAACTTTCCTGGAACCCTCTCAGTCGCCACTTTGTGCAACCCGGACTTCTTCTGAGATTAGCGGCAAAAGATGCCCAAAAGCATGGCGGAAACTCCGCCTTAAGTATTTTCCCATGGTTGGCATACTTGGCCAACACGAGCCTTTACTGGAAATGCAAGGAGGAGCCCGATTCTTTTTCGATCAATTCCAGCCGGCCAGTCCGTCAAACCCGCTCCTGCTCCCACTCCGCCCGCTAGCTGCCGAATGCCAGAGTGGCGTTGTGCGCTACTCCGGAATCTCCGCTTCGACGAGTTTTGCCAAAAGAATCAGGGATTCCTGCCAGCCCATGTAGCATGCTTCGGATGGGATGACGCCGGGCACGCCTTCCTGGGTGATATTTACTTCAGTGCCGCATGAGACCGCTTTGAGAAGGACAGTCACATTCATCACACCGGGGAGATCGGGATCGTCAAACTTGTCCGTGTAGCGGAGCTTCTCGTTGGGGATCATCTCCAGGTATTCACCACCGAAGGACATGGTCGTTTGTGTGGTGAAGTTGGTGAAGGACATCTTATAGCTACCCCCTACTTTGGCATCCATATGGTGCATGGTGGCGGTAAAGCCATTGGGCGGCAACCATTTGCACATGGCGGCGGGATCAATGAAGGCGCGATAGACTTTTTCCTGTTTCGTGCGAAGGACGCGGTGGAGGCGGATGGTGTGTGTTGTCATTGTCTTTATTTTTGTTGGTATTCGACTTTGTGTTCGATGATTCGACGAATGGCATCGTGCAGCGAGGACATAATTGAATGAATGAAGATCCTTTCGCGCCGCCAAGCTGGATTGTGAGTTTAGGACTTCGCTTTTCCCGCCACATAAACCGTGCTCGCCGATTCATTCCCCAGCAAGGGATTTGGAAAACGCACCACCTCCGCCCGCGCCGTCGCAAAAACGCTCCTCAGCTCCGCAAGGAAGTTTTCATCAGGCGCATCATCCGACCAGAGCGCGAAGACGCCGCCCGGATGCAACTGCTCCGCCAGCTTTTCCAGACCCTCCCGGCTGTAGAAAGCCGCGTTGTCCGCGTGCAGCAAATTGCTGGGCGAGTGATCGATATCCAACAACACCGCATCAAATTTCCGCCCCGGACTCTCCGGATCAAAACCCACAGCCGGGTCCGCCGCCAACGCGAAAAAATCCCTATGCACCAAGCGGCAGCGCCTGTCTCCGGTCAGAGTTTTCCCCAGCGGAACCAAGCCCTTCTGATGCCATTCAATCACTCCCTCCAGCGCCTCAACCACCACCAGCGACCTGACGGCATCATGTTCCAGCGCCGCCACCGCCGTGTATCCCAAGCCCAATCCACCCACCACCACATCCCATTCACCCCCCTCTAGCGCCGCCAGACCCAGTCGCGACAAGGCCTCCTCCACCTCGTGAAACAAGCTCGACATTAAATACGCGTTTCCAAGCTTCACCTCAAAAACATCCAGACCCTCCAACTGCAAAACCTTGCGCCGCTGCAAGATCAAATCGCCCAAAGGCGTTTCGCGAAAATCCAGTTCTTCAAACAGCTCGCTCATGCGGGATTCAGACTTGCCCGAATCCTTTCCCGGCGGCAAGCCGCTTCCCGCTCAAATGCCAGCTTGCCCGACGCCCATGATTTCGTCCATTCTCCACTTATGACCGAAGAAACCACTTTCTGGAAAGGCAGCCCCTCGCAATGGCTCAACCTCTGGCCATTCACCTTCGCCCTACTCCTTGCCGCCGGCATTTCCGTCGGTGGAGTTTTTTTCCCGCCCGCCTGGATCGGCCTCATCATCCCTTTCATCTACGCCATCTGGCGATACCTCACCGTCCGCTGCCAGAAATACGAACTCACCACCGAGCGCCTCCGCATCACCAAGGGCGTCATCAACCAGAACATCGATGAGGTCGAGCTCTACCGGGTCAAGGACATGGTCGTCGAACGCAAATGGTGGATGCGCCTTACCGGGCTCGGCCACATCCATTTGGAAACCTCCGATCGCTCGCTGCCGCACATCGATATCCCCGCCATCCGTGATTCAATCAATCTCCGCGAAGCCCTCCGTCAAAAAGTCGAAACCCAACGCGACCGCAAACGCGTCCGCGAAATGGACTTCGATGAAACCGCCGACAACGGTTTCAAGGATGTCGGCGATCCCATTTGAACGGGTACCGCTCCGCGCTTAAATCTCCTTGAGAATTTCCGCCTCCACATCGGCAGCCCGCTGCAAACCTTTCGCGCTCGAATGCCCGGTGACTTTCACCACCAGCCAATCGGACACCAGATAAAATACCGGCACCACAAACAGTGTCAGCACGGTGGCAATCACCATCCCGCCGACCACCACGATTCCCAACGGATTCCGCGTCTCCGCCCCCGCTCCCGTCGCCCAGGCCAGCGGCAATGTTCCGCCGATGGTCGCGATCGACGTCATCAAAATCGGCCTGAACCGCAAGGTCGTCGCTTCCCAAATCGCCTCACGCACGGTCTTTCCTTCCAACTGCAACTGATTCGCAAACTCCACGATCAGGATGCCGTTTTTCGCAATCAGGCCGATCAATAGAATCAAACCGAACTGCGCGAACAAATTGTTCGTCATCGGCATCCCCCAATAACGGCTTGCATACAGCGTGACCAAACCGCCCGCCAATGCCAACCCAACCCCGGTGTAAATCGTCACCGGATGCACCCAGCTTTCAAACTGGGCCGCAAGGATCAGGAAGGTGAACAACAGGCCCAAGCCAAACAACGTGAAGGTATCGCTCGCACTCTCCACAAACTCGCGTGATTCACCATCCCAGGCATAGCTGTATCCCGTCGGCAGAATGCCCGGCGCGATCCCGTCCACGAAATCGATCCCGTCGCCAATGGTTTTCCCCGCCGCCAATCTGGCCTTGATCGTAATCGCCCGCAGCCGGTCAACGTGCGGATACTCTTCGGGCGTGATGGTCTCCGACTGGGTAACGACATTCGAGAGCTGCACCAAGCCGCCCTGGGTGGAGCGAACATACACTTTTCCCAAATCCGTCGGAGTCAGCCGCGACTGGTCCTCGATCTGCATGATCACATCATACTGACGGTTGCCCTGTTTATACTGGGTCACCTGCCGACCGCCGAACAGCGTCTCCAGAGTCTCGGCGACTTCGGAAATTGAAACCCCCACATCGGCTGCGCGCGCACGGTCAATCTCCACATTGAGTTGTGGCTTGTCTATCTTGGGCTCCGCCCGCGCGCCCTCGAATACCCCGCTGGCCCTCATTTTCCCGAGGAATTCCTCTCCAAGCGATTGCAGTTTGTCAAAATCCGTCCCCTTCAAAACGAGTTGGAAACTCTCGCTCAGTCCGCGTCCGCCCAATGGGTTCGGCACGATGGCGAACGCCAGACCGCCGGTAACTTCCTGCGCGTATGCGGCATTCACCTCCTCCACCACATCCTGCGTTTTCCGGGTGCGTTCTTCCCATGGTTTCAAGGTGGTGAAAATCAACCCTTCCGCCCCCGCACCCGGCGCACCCCTCCCCAGGGCCGTTGCCGAAAAATGCTTCTCCCTGTCAGGCTGCCGCTTGATGATTTCCGCCATCTTAGTCACGTAATTGAGCGTGTAATCCGGATGCGATCCCAGCGGCCCGCTGAAAATCGAAATGAACCGGCCCCTATCCTCGGTCGGAGTCAGCTCGCGTTGCAGGCCATTATAGGCAAACGGAGCCAGCGCCATAAACGCCAGCGCACCGATAATGACCAGCGGCCAGACTTTCAGCGCCAGGTTGAGCATGCTGCCGAAGACCTTGTTCATCCACTCGAAGAAAGGCTCGGTCCTGCGATGCAACCAACTGTGCGGCGTCTTCCCGGTCCTGGCATCGCGGCCTTTCAACATCAGCGAGCACAGCATCGGCGTCACCGTCAGCGCCGTGACCGCACTCACGATCACCGACACCGCCAGCGTAATCCCGAATTCGTAAAACAATCTGCCGGTCGTTCCTGATTGAAACGCCACCGGCAAAAACACCGCCGCCAATGTCAGCGTTGTCGCAATGATCGCGAACGCCACCTGCCGCGCTCCCAGCACGGAAGCCTGGATCCGCGTCTCGCCGTCCTCCATCCGTCGATAGACGTTTTCCAGCATCACGATCGCGTCATCCACCACCAGGCCAATCGCCAGAACGATCGCCAACAGAGTCAGCAGATTGATTGAAAAACCCATCGCCGAGATCACCGCGAACGTCCCGATGATTGAAATCGGAATCGCCGTTACCGGAATGAACACCGCCCGCCAGTCCCGTAGAAATGCAAAGATCACCACAATCACGATGGCGAAGGCCACGAAGATCGTTTCGAAAACCTCATCCACCGACCGCTCGACAAAGACCGATCCATCAAAACCGATCTCCACGCGAATTCCTTCCGGCATGTCCGCCTGCACCGTTGGGAGCAAATCCTTCACCCCGTTCGCAACTTCCAAAAGATTCGATTTCGCCTGGCGCACGACTCCCAGCGCCACCGTCTCCCTGTCGTTGAAATACACCTTCGTCCGGTAATCCTCGGAACCAAGCTCGGCCCGGCCCACATCCTTCAGTTTGATTTGCGAGTTCCCTTTGGTCGAAATCACCAGCTCGGAGAATGCGTCCGCATCTTTAAGCTCGCCCTGGGTCCGCACGGTAAACTCCCGGGCGTACGACTCAATCCGCCCGCCCGGCACATCCACATTCTGCTCGGTCAATGCCTGCCGCACATCCGAAGGCGTAAGCCCGTGGGCAGCCAGCCGATCCGGATCCAGCCACAGCCTCATTGCATAACGTCTTTCACCCCCGATAAAAATCGTCCCCACCCCGTTGATCGTCTGAATCCTTTGCTTCGCAATCCGATCCACCAAGTCAGTCAGTTCCTCCCGCGAATACTTATCCGAAGTGAACGTCAGCCACAAAATCGGTGAGGCGTCCGCCTCCTCCTTGGCGATGATCGGTTCATCCACCTCTTCCGGCAATCGGCCCCGCGCCCGGCTTACGCGATCCCGCACATCATTTGCCGCCTGATCGGGATCACGATCCAAATTGAACTCAACCGTGATCCTCGAAACCTCCTCCTGTGAGGAAGACCGCAATACCTTGATCCCATCAATCGCCGAAAGCTGCTCTTCCAGAGTTTCCGTCACCCGGCTCTCCACCACTTCCGAGGAGGCCCCGCGATAAACCGTAGTCACCGATACCGTCGGCACATCCGTATCCGGATATTCCCTCACTGCCATTCCGCGGAAGGAAATGGCTCCCAGCAGCATGACGATGATCGCGCCGACAATCGTCAGCACCGGTCGCTTGATCGCAATGTCTGAAAGAATCATGACCGCTTACTTGGAACCCTCCAATACACGATCAGTCCGCTCCGGCACTTCGGAAGTCACCAAGGGCTCGACCGTTTTCAAAGTCATCCCGGGAATCAAAATCAAGCCCCCGACCCCTGCGGACACAATCTCATCCCCCTCTTTCAAATCATTTCCAACAGGAATAATCTGCACCAGCCCGGGCACCCGCAGGCCTGTCTTCACCGGTACGAATTCCGCCACCTTGCCTTTTTCAGCCTGCTTCGGGCATATCACCATTGATCCCCGTGACGAACCCATGATCGCGGTCTCAGGCACGACCAGGGCATCCTCCACGGTTTCCAACATCAGCGACACAGTGGCAAACATCCCCGGCTTCACATACTCTGGCGGATCGAGCACGTATCCTTTAACCAAGGTCGCCCGCGTTGCCGCATCAATCCGCGATGAAACGAAATATACCTTTCCCTTCATTTCGCCCGCGTCCCGTGAAGTCGCGGTCTTCAAAGTGAACTCTCCACCACTTTCAAGTTTCGGGAGATACCTCTCAGGCACTTGGATTTCCACCTTGAGCCGCGACAGATCATCCACCGTCGTCAGCACCGTATCCGGCGTTAAATAATCACCGATTGAAACGGTCCTGCCATTTGCCACCCCGTCAAAAGGCGCTCTGATTTCGGATTTCTCCAGCCGCACTTGAAGCAAGGCCATCGAAGCCTTCAACTGCGCCTCCTCCGCTACGGAAGCATCCAGCTCCACCTTCGAAACCGCCGCGTCCGAGAACAAACTCCGATTGCGGCTCAAACTTTTCCCCGCCAGCTCGAACTTCGCATTCATTTCCTGAATCTGCGCCTCAAGTTCACGCGTATCGACCTTTGCCAAAACCTGCCCAGCCTTGACTTCCTGGCCCTCTTCAAAGGAAATTTCCCTCACCGTCCCTGAAATCTCGGACCGCAAAGTCGCGCTCTCGTTCGCTGCAATCGTCCCCACCAGGCCCACGGTTTCACGCAAGGTCATTTTCCTGATCGGCATAACTTCCACCGCCTGCACCCGATCCATCATACTTGGCGGACCCCCTGCTTTTTTGTCCTGCTTCTGACAGGAAATCATCGCCAGGCCGAAAACCGCAGGGAGGATCCGTTTCAAATTCATCATCATAATTGGTGCAAAGTCGCATTCATCTCAGGTTAATCAATCAGGCTACCAGGCTCCTCCCATCGCCCTGAACAATGCCACTGAAATCGCAAGTTGTTCCGCCTTCACCGCGTTCAACAGGCGCTCTGAGTCCAATCGACTGCGTTCGGCATCCACCACATCCAGAAAATTCACGAGTCCTCCTTCGTATCGTTTGGTCGATAAATCAAAGGTCTTCCTCGCCGATTCAGTGGCGTTTCTCTGCGCCGCCTCGCGACGTTTCAGAATGGAGACGGCCTGGATCGCATTCTCAGCCTCACGCATTGCATCTAAAACGGTCTGCCTGTATTCCGCCGTTGCCACCTCGTGCGCGGCCAAAGCCGCATCTCTCCGCTGTCTCAGAAATTTCTGCCCAGTCAGTGGGATCGACACATTGGGACCAAGCGACCAGACCAGCGAATCGGCCGTGAACAGATCGCCAAGGGTCGTCGAGTCGAAACCTCCTGACGCATCAATCGAAACTGAAGGATAAAATGCAGCCGTAGCAACGCCGATCTCCGCATTGGCCGCAGCCACCCGTCTCTCCGCAGCACGAATGTCCGGCCGCTGTCTCAACACATCGGACGGGACTGAAACCGGAACCCCCGGAGCCTCGGGCATCACCCCGCTGGAGTTCACTTTCGACCCGATTGCCACCGATCCTGACAGCACCGCCAATGCATTCACCAGCTCCACCCGGTCCTGATCCAATCGAATCCGTTCCGCATCCGCCGATGCCAGCTCCGTCTCGGCACGAGACAAATCCAGCCCGCTGATAGCTCCGCCTTCCTGCTGCTTCTTTAAAATCCCAAAAGCCCTCTGCCGCAACTCAACCGCCCGCGATAGAATTTCCCGATCCGCATCCACCGCGCGCAGCGCCCAATAAGTCTGTGCGACCTCGCCCGCTACGGCCAATCGCAACGCATTGAGACTTTCCTTGGTCGCAGCTTCACCCGCTTCCGCCGATTCAACCTGCCTTCGCACTTTTCCCCAAACGTCGAATTCGTAGCGGAGTGTCACCGGAATCTCGTAACTCTCCTGAATATTCGATCCCCCTGACGGCCCGCGGAAACGAAACCGGCTGCGCTCCGCCCCCGCACCCAGATCAATTGAAGGAAAATACAGGGAACGCACGGAGGCACTCAATGCGCGCGCTTGTTTCAACCTCGCCGAAGCCCCCGCGAGCTCCTGATTGTTGGCTAATGAACGGTCCATGATCGCGTTCAAAGTCCCGTCGCCGTAAACCCGCCACCAACTCCGGTTCTTGATCTCCTTGCCTGCGCCAACTCGAGTCCACTTCACCCCGCTTTGGGAAAATCCGGCAGGCAGATCCAGCTGCGGGACTTCGTAATCAGGGCCGACAGCCTTGCAGCCAGCGAAAACCAACATGCACTTTGCCAGAAAACAGATGATCAACTTTTTCGTGCAGCTCATACAGCTCGGCGAAACAACCATACTTTAAACTGTGTGCAAACGCTTACTTACCACTCAGTTCCGCTTTGGATTCCACCATCCGTTCTCTTCCTCGGGTCCGCAAAAGCCGATACCCGCATCTTTATTTTTGCCTCCATAGAAATTTTCCCCGGAGCTGTCGTCCATCCCTTCGGCGGAAACATGCCCGTCGCACCAGGCAATCAGCGCCTTCTTTCCAAATCTGAAATGCACACTTGGTTGCAGCGCCCCTGCCAGCTTCCCGTCGGGCGTCACCGATCTTCTTGGCTCTGCAAAAGGATACTCCTGCACCCCCTTGCTTTTCGCCAGCGCAGTCGTCGCAAACATCAGCGTTCTCGCCGGATTATCCACATTTGACGGTCGATTCGGCAGAAAAGGATTCGCCGGGGTTCCCCCTATATATATCGCGTTATATCCATATCCCCCCGAGCCGTTTTCAAACGACTGATTTCCATCCATGTGGTCTTTGAACTCGGGACAGATTCCCACCCGGTCATCCTTGCCTAGATAATCCGATAAAAAGCCCTTGGTCGGGTCGAATTTCTCCTTAGCACTGGTGCGCGCTCCATGCCAACGCACCCGGTTCTTCGGCTCGTTCGCCGGGCAATACGTCCCGAAATCCGCCACATAGCCCCAATTCGCAATCACCATGCTTCGTAAATTCAAGGTCGATACCGTTTGGTTCGCCCGCATTTTCGCGCCTTTCACCTGCTGCAAAACAACCAAGCCCAATGTCGCCACGATCACAAAGCACACCAACAGTTCCACCAGAGTGAACCCAATATTCTTCGGGCCTTTCATTGCGCACCTAATCTGAAAAACCGGTAATCACTTCCCACAGGCAGGCTGATTGTTACGTGTTTCTTGCCAGAGCCCGTGACCACCATCGTGACTTCCTCGTCAACAACCGTCATCACTCCTTCACCGTCACTCTCTGCGAGCACGTGCCACGTATTCAAATCACCGCTACCCTCGATCCAGAAATTTCCGTCATTCCTGTAGCTCAACCAATCAAATTCCACCACCGTCACCTCCCCGGTCAAATCCATCACGATATCGCTTCCGCCGCTGAAATACTCCACCAGCTGCGGCACTCCTTTTCCCGAAAAATCAGCCAGCGGCGATGGATCGCTACGACCCATGCTTGCCACCCATTCGGTGAAACCCGAGGGCAACTGCGATAAAGTTCCAACCGCATCCAGATCGAAACCTCCGGAGAAAAAATCAGTGGTGAACCTTTCGTTAATCAGATTCCCCAGCCCGTCCCGGGTTCCGTAGACCGCTTCGATAGAACCCACCACATCAATTATTCTGACATGGGTCACCCGCTGCGTATCAAGCTCCGGATAGGCTTTCCCCAGCTCCTCCAAATCAAACGGCGTCCCATACCCCGCACGATATTTGCCAGCCAGATTATGCAAATCTGTTGGATCCAGTAAACCGAATGAACCAATCTGCACCAGGGTCTGTGTCCGTGAAATGGATGGAAATCGGAAAAAATTCACTCCGTCGGAGCTAACCTCGACATGGCCAAGTTCCAGAAACGTATCGGAAAATCCATTTTCAAATACCGCGAAATCAGGCCCCGGAACGTCCATAATCGGCTTCGTGAAAGACAGGGTGGCACTTCCCCCGTCTCCCAGCGAAACCACCGGATAGGGCTCGTCTTCAGACGCATCCGCGATTTCATAAGCATCGCTGTTTGTACCGTAGCTTGCCATCGGACTCGACGGTGAGGAAAGATCCGTAGGCCCGCGCACAATTTCCGCCGCATTCGCCCATTGCAAAAATCGCGGGTCTTCCTTCGCAATCGCATCTGAGCCGACAGTCCCTGCGGCAGGTGCGAACTCACCTCCAAATCCAAGCGCTACCATCGATAACCAGTGCCCGAATATAATTTTCATATGATTGCTCTGAAAGACCGCGAATGAACACTTATCCCCTGCGTTTCCAACTGAGTAGACAGGCGCCGGCTCCAATCAGTATCGACATGCTCGTTTCCGGCACCGCCGGAGCATTGACCGCAAAAGCTGGTCCGGCAGAACCGAACTCGGCATAAAGAAAGCCATCCCATGACCCATCGACCAAGGGCCGACCCAGCACTCCGGTATTCGATGAAACCCAGGCGCCCGGTCCGTCCTCATCATTAGGACTGCCGAGCGGTGGAAGAATATGCGCTCCTACAGGAGCCGCCCCATCGGTGAAATTGTCCGTCTGCTGATCGTTATTGACTGAGTAGGTCCAGTATTCACCTGTGTCTGGATTAAAATCCCCTTTGAAACGCTCAGGCGTCCCATCCAGGTCGGCGTCCCATGCCAATCCACTGACAAAGCCCGAAGCCAAACCAAGAATTGAGAATCTTAGCTCCTCTGCCATCAAAGCGGCAAGCAGGTCACCGCCGGTTTCCAGCTCGCTGTTCTGCCAGCGATAGCCCCAGGCCCAGGGCGCTTGCCCATCCGCCCAGTCAATCACCAGCACGGCTTCGCTCACATTGGCTCCCGGATCAATTCCGAGCCACGTAGTTACATCGGACACCAGGAATGTCGCCCCGTGGAGCTGTTCACTGGAGAAAATAGTCGCAGAGCAAATTATTGCACCCGCTGCGATCAGGCGCATCGTTGGATATGTTTTCATGTTTACGTGCCGGCTTTGGAAACGAGCCGACGTCGATGTCTCAGCGATCAGACCACCATCACGATGACCTTTCCGCTCATGTCCGTGAAACAAGTATTCTGACTCCCGGCTTCAAACCTCCGCCCCGCCTTCACCCCTCGTTTTACCTTGGGATTGACATAATGGGACATTGTAACCGGATACAGCAGCGCCAACTGTCCCGGATTCCAACCGGGTTCCATGTGGCACGGACAGCTGTCTTATCAACTCCCGAAGCAAGCCCGTCAACACCTATCAGAATTCGCATGGCATCCCTACGGCAAGGGGGCCTCTTGGAAACGATCGTGTTGCTTTCGTATCATATCTTCGTGCGGGGCGAATTGCAGTGAACGTGATGACCATTTAAGCGCGGCTTCGCGGTCACCCTTGGCAAAGTGCACTTCTGCCATCGTATCCAGATAAGCGGCTTGATCGGGGTTCCTTTTGAGCGCGGTTGCAAGATGTTTTTCCGCTTCATCAAGGCGAAGCCCGGCCCTTGAAGCCAGCCATGCCGCCGTATTCAGGGTATTGTCCGACTCAGGATACTGTGCGATCACTGAGGAAATTTTCTTCCATGATTCACCGAACCAGAGATCGCGTTCTTCAATCAATCCCGCCTTCCGGATAATTGGAAAAAAGTCATCCGCAAGCACTCCATCCGCCAGGAAATTACGATGGATGACGCCCAACATCTCCACCGCCCGCTCGCGATCATCCGGCAAAACCGCCATCGCCTTCGCCAGGTCGGCACTGAGTCTTATCTTGCTGAATGCCAGCAATGAACCTTCGCTGTATTGCTGGCTCGCATTGACTTGGGCAAGCGCTTCGTAAGCCGATGCCGCAAGCTGCCACTTCCCCTCCTCGAGCATGGTCATGGCGTAAGAACCCAGCACTGCGGTGAATTCATCCCCGGCAGGATCCGCTTGAAAAGCCGCACGCTCCACCCACATCAATGCCCGCTTTTGATCGTTGGCATAGGCATAGTTGCTCGCAATCCACAGGCAGCTGGGCGCATATCCAAGCGCGAGCTTTTCCGCCCACGCATCATGCTCGGCTGCTTCTTTCTCACGCCCCGCACGCCGCAGATTCGCTGCGAGATATGAATGCAGTTCGGGAGAGCTGCTGGCTTTGTTATTTCCGACTTCGTCGAGCATTTCCGCCGCCTCCTGCCAACGGCCCGCCGCCGTTAAATATTTATCGAACGCGTTCCACTTGCTGGTGGCACGCGCATCAGGGTCCAGCTTATCCCAAGCCTTCAATGAATTGATCACGTCCGCCTGGCTCACTGCCAAGGCCATGATGCGCTGGACCAAGGCGGGCTGCTTCTCATCTTCCGCATCCGCCACAGCTTTCCACGCCAAATCGATCCATTTCGTCCGCAGCTGATTTGGATCGGCACCCATTCTGAAAATGGCCATCATCGCTTCCATGGTTTGGGCGGGACTGATTTCAGGTTGGATTTCCACAATCCAGCTTCGCCACTGCTGCACATGATCCTCTTCTCCAAATGCGGCTGAAAAAATCTCGCTCCAGCGGTTTTCATCCTCCCCCGCCCATTCCGCACCCACGGAGGCGGCGAAATGGGGTGCGCTGTGTCTCCCCATGAAAAGTGAGCCGACGAAATCAATAAACTGATTCTCATTTTCCGTGGCGAACTCCTTCATCGGTTTGCCAAAAGCTTCCGAAAGCTCCCTATCAAGCCCTTTTAGCTCCAGGAATGAGGCTAACAGAGCAAGATGCGTCGTCGCCGTTTGCAAGCCGTCTTCCTCGTCGGCATTTTTGTCGATGGAGTTGAACTTTTCCTGCGCCCAAGCGGCATAGTCCGGCTTTTCAGGGTCGAGTTCAAGGAGTGTCAATGCTTCGGGAATGCGTTCCTGGGAAAGATAGTATTCAAATCCAGCGGAAATATTATCCTTGGCTTGGGCTTCCTCGGCGGCATCAAGATGTCCCAGCGAAGCCAATGATGACATCGCATGCGCCCGGTCATCACCATCTCTAGATTGCAGCAGTCTGAGGAGCGGCTCATAATCGCTCGCTTGCACTTTCTCGCCTTTCCATTTTTTCAGCGCGATGTCGATGTAGCCTTTCCTGGCCTCGCGGTTGGAATCTCCATGACCATTCTGCTGAAGCCAGAGAGTCGGATCCCCTGTTAGAACTTTCAATCCCGCAAGCATTCGGGGCTGTCCCTCAATCGCAGCAAGTTTCGAGGCTCCATCAAGATCCCCTTTTGCGCGCAGCAGTGAAATTTTCCATACATCGGTTGGAACGTTTTCCGGGGGATCAGGATTCTCAAGCTGGGAGTCAAGCTGCCCCAGACTCCGATAAATACTCGCCAAAGCCATCAGATCGCTCGGCTCGCTTGACGACATTTCCAGGAGCACGATCGCTGTCTTGAAATCATCCTTCACAATCGACTCCCTGGCTCCGGAAATGGCGACTCCCCGCAGGGCTGGAGTTAATGCCGCTTTGACCTCGGGCTGTTTTTCCGCCGAATATAGTTTTAATATCTGAAAGTACGCTTTCAGCCGTTTCAGCTCATTGATGAAATTCATCTTCTGGGCTTGTGGCGCGGTTTTGTATCGCTGGATGAGATCAAGAATCTCCCCGGGTGTTTCGGGAGTAATATGCAGCTCCAGCTTTTCCAAAATTTCAGCTGCCCGGAAAGCCATCTCCGGATCGTCCGACATGCTTGCTTTACGCAGTGGAGCAATGGCCCTGTCTCCTGAGGACCAGAGCTCACGGGTCGCATCTTCACGGATCTTGAACGATTCCGAAGTGAGCCCGGATACCAGCCCGGTTAGATCGTTTTCCGCAGCGACTGCACGGGATGTCATCGCAATAAAAACGCCGATGATGATGAGTGCGGGAGCCAAGGGTTTCATGAACAACGAAAACGTGAGCGATCCGCGGGATTATTCAACCCCGTAGCCAAAAAAGGTAAACCGCTGTGCCGTCCTTGGCGCTGTGAGCCACGTTCCGAAAGCTCAAAAGGTGGGGTCGTCCGAAAGGTCGCCTGTCTTCCTGAGAAGGCATGACAATGGCCGATCGGGATATGACCCCTTTATATTCACATCGGTCCGGGCCAGCTACCAAACTAGTCGAACACAGCAGTAAGCCGCCACCCTAAAGAAGCTTTCCTCCGCACGCAACGCAGAATCTTTTTTAAACGGAGGAAATTATCAGCTTGCTGGAAAGCAGCGTTATATCGTTCCGAACAATCTGTCGCCGGCGTCGCCCAATCCTGGAAGAATGAAACCCTTCTCGCTCAAGCAGCGATCAATTGCGGCGGTAAAAATCGCCACGGCGGGATGGGCCGCCCGCACGGTGGCAACCCCCTCCGGCGCCGCCAAAAGCGATACGAACCGTATCCGCTTCGCGCCAGCTTCATAAAGCGTGTTCAAGGCATGGACTGCCGAGCCTCCGGTCGCAAGCATCGGATCTAACAGAATCAGGTCAGCCTCCTCCAACGGCGTCGGATGCTTTAAATAATAAGCCTCAGGCTGCAAGGTCTCCTCATTTCTCGCCAAACCGATGTGCGCGACCGCCGCCTGCGGAATGAGATCAAGAAATCCATCGAGAAAGCCCAGACCGGCGCGTAAAATAGGCACCAGGATAATTTGCCGTTGGATTTTGTTCCCAACCGTAATCTCCAGCGGAGTGTTGCAGGGAATAACCGAAACTTCCAAATCAGCCGTCACCGCAGGGACCATTAAAGAAGCGATTCTCCGCACCCGCTGGCGAAACTCGAAACTCGGACATCCCGGATCCCTAACACACGCGAGCTCGGCGGATATCAACGGATGGTCAATGAGGTGCAGCATATCAATCGTTCAGTGACAACATTCTTTTCAAGGCGGCAAGGTCCACGCCAAGCGCAATGGACGTTGCCTTCAAATCTCCTCCCGAGCGGTCCAATAGACGCCCCGCAACCTGACGCGATAGCCACGCCATCATGGGCGTATCCGAGGGCGCCGAATTGATTATTTCATCAAGCCCATGCTCCAAAACCGATGTCCGCCCGGGATTGGATGCCAAGGGGATGTCCGCCGGGAGCAAGATCTGCGATGTCGCCAGCGCACACGCGCGCGCGATCGTATTTTCCAACTCACGCACATTTCCCGGCCAATGGTGATCCTTGAGCGACTCGCTCGCCTCGCTGGAAATCCTGATCCGCGCCATTCCGTTCTTTTTTGTAATCCGCTGCAGGAAATATTCCGCAAGCAATGGAATATCCTCCGGCCTTTCCCGCAATGGCGGAATCCTCAACTCGACCACATTCAGCCGATAAAAAAGATCTTCCCTAAAACGACCTGCGGAAACCTCCGATGGCAGGTTCTTGTGGGTTGCCGCGACAATCCGCACATCCGTCTTCAACATGTCATTGGAACCAATCCTCGAAAAACTTCCATCCTGCAAAACCCGCAGCAGTTTCACCTGGATCGACAAGGGCATATCGCCGATTTCATCGAGAAACAAGGTCCCGCCATCCGCCTGCTCGAAGCGCCCCGCACGCCGCGCGATCGCTCCGGTAAACGATCCTTTCTCGTGCCCGAACAGTTCGCTTTCCAATAGATTTTCAGGAATCGCACCGCAGTTGATCGTGATCATTTCCTGCTGCCTGCGGGGGCTGTATTCATGCACCGCCTTCGCCACAAGCTCCTTGCCCGTTCCGCTTTCTCCGGAAATCAAAACCGGCGCATCCGATCTGGCAACCCTTCCCACCAATTTGAAAACATCCTGCAAGGCACGTGAAACACCGATGATTTTCACCCGCCCATCCTGACTCGGCAGTTCGGGCGTCGGCGGAATTGCTCCCCGCCTGTCCTCGACCGTCTGCAGTGCCGACTCGACTACCGGACGCAGTTCGAAAGACAGCGACTCCTTCCTCAACACATCGTGAGCGCCTCTCTGAGTCGCCTCGATGATCTGTCCGGTAGTCGGAAATCCCGTGGTTAGAATCACCAGCGTATCGGGACTCTCCGTCCGAATCCGTCCCAGCAGATCCATCCCGTCAAATGGCTGTATCGCCACAGCGGCGACAACCACATTGACCTTTGTTTTTTCGATCACTTTGATCGCTTTCCCAGCGTCGTCACACCGCAGTATCCTCAGTCCTTTCGCCGCCAAATGCTTGGTCGCCCAATCCAGAAAATCCAGGTCGGGATCGACAAGCAATAGCGTCTCTTCGGATACGGTATCAGGCATGTGATCTTGAGAGAGTCTGGAATGAAGCTGAAATATGCAAGTGGCAAGAGCGTCCGGGATAATCCACGGGCCTAATTCCGCGCCTGTTTGACCATCCCCTCTGCCAATATTTTAAGGTCTTCCCCGGGTATTGCGAAAGTCTCCGCACGATTCGCACGGGCAATGTTCATGCCGATGAGTCGTCCATCCAGACCGATCACCGGTCCACCCATCGTGTTGCTGTTGGCCAAAACATCATGCTGGAGAACTCTTGGAAATCCCCCCCGCCTCTTTGAAACATCTCCGCTCATCTGGTCATTGCGATTTTCCTCGGCGAAAAGCTCTCCCCGCGCTGCGAGACGCACTGACAGCTCAAGTTTCTCTTTTTTCCGCCGCACCCCGACCAGCATTGATTCCCCTTCCTTTTTCTCCTTGAGAATCTCAAACAACGCATTGATGTCCTTCACCGCTTTTCCGTCAGCCGAAACAATGACATCACCGGGCAAAATTCCCGCCTCTTCAGCGCCGCTGCCAGCGCTGACTTTCGACACTTCCAGGCTTTTACCGTCTTCTTTCAATTCCACTCCCAGGACTGCCCCACCCTCGGGCGGGATCTCCCGCATTTTCGCACTAATAATTCCGGCAAGCAGCCGCCGCTTGGTCCTGCTTGTCGCGCCGTTCACCACCACCCAGGTCCCCTGCACCAACTCGCTATGGTCCGCATAAATCACAGGCAGCAAACCCTTTGCATCGACCTTGATCAAAGCAACATCCCAGCGAGTATCCACCAGGACCACCTTCGCCTCTTTGAAAAATTCAAGATCAACCCGCATGCTCAGCCCGCTGATGCCTTCAACCTCGCTTGCCTTCGATAAAATATAACCATCCTCCGTCAGGACCACTCCATATGCGATTTCCTTACGACCCTCGTAAATGACGGCACTCGATTTCTGGAGCACTTGTCGCTGCGGCTCGAAAATGCCCAATACCCCGGCCCCGGAGATTCGGAAATTGGACTCCAGACTCTGCTGGCAGAAAATCCGTCCGACCCCGCATAACGAAATTAAGAGGATCGCCGCGAACCTAACGCGCGCCCAGTTGTAACTCGATTGTTTCATTTTTACCGTCTCGTTTGATTTCAAAAACAAGCTCTTCGCCTTCAGCCATTTCAGCCAAAATACCCTTCATCCCCAGGCGGGTCTCAAGTCTGATTCCGTTCAGAGTAAGCAGAATATCCCCCTCCTTCATTCCAGCCTCTTCCGCAGGACTCTTTTTGCCCACTTTGGTAATCTCCAGACCTCCAGACACATCCTTGGTCGCCACGCCCAGGAAACCTTTCCCCTTTTCAGGCTTCCGGGCGAATGGTCCTTCCCCCACAAACTCGGACTTCAACAATTGATCCCAGCCTTCCAGAAAAACCCGGACCGGCACATGCATGTTCACAGGAAGCTGCGGCCCCACCCGCGAGTGAATTCCTATCAGTGACCCCTGCATGTCAAAAAGCGGACCGCCGGAGTCCCCTCCGATCAGTGTTCCATCCGTCTGAATTGTCGTATTCGCCACCCGCACCAGACGTCCCAACCTCGCAACCGCGCCGCGCTCCAAATTAAAGCCTCCCGAATGCCCCAGCGAAAAAATCCAGTCCCCCAATTTGGTATCATTCGTCCGGTTTACCTCCACGAATGGAAAAGGCCCGTCATCGAGAATCTTCACCAGGGCCGCATCCGTCTCAGCCATCAGCCCGAGAGACTTCGCCTTGAGCTTTTTCCCGTCGGGCATGATCACCGTTACCTTTTTTCCCACTCCTGTTGAAACGTGAGCCGCTGTCATTACCAAGCCATCCGCGGAAACGATCACCCCGCTCCCGGTGCCATCCCCCAGATCTATACAAACCGTCGCCATCTTCGCTTTCGGAATCGCCGCATGGAGGGCGTTTTGAATCGCCAGCAAATCCGCCTGGGACTCGGGTGCCTTTTTGTTATTCAGTGGAAATGCCTGCCCGAAACCTAGCGCAACCGCCATTCCAAAAACAATAAACAGACATCTAACCGAACACTTCATAATCATCGCTCTAAAATCTCTACCTCATAACCGTCAGGATCCGTCACAAATGCCATCTTCCGCCCGCC
>JACMMB010000035.1 GCA_014379305.1 Akkermansiaceae bacterium | reverse complement strand
TTTTACGAAATAAATCTCGGCGAGGATAATCCCGAGCGCGCCGAAGCCATCCTCCTGGAGATAGCGCCGATCTTCTCCCATGAACCCGGTGAAATAATTGATGGGCACGAGGTCCGTGAACCGGGCTGGATTTTCCATTGCGCCGAGGCCGACTTGCCGGAATCCTGGCCGGAAGCGATTTTTTTAGCTAAAAAGGGTTGTCCGCTTTCTTTCACTTTCGAGACCCCAAGTAAGGCAAATCTAGAGGCGCGCGTTAAAGCGCACATGACAGGATTCGCGGCACTGATGAAAAGTCTTGCCTGAGGGGAGGGGTGGTTCGTTCGAATTGGTGGACTTGCTTTTGCAAACTAAGAGTCCTATCAGAGTTCCAATGAAACGATTTCTAATTTCCATCTGTTGCATCGCGATTGTTTTTGCCAACCCGCTGGGTGCGGCCCCGCCCGCAAAAGCCAAGGAAAAAAATCCAGCGCCGGTAAAAGTGACAAGCCCTGCCAAAGCGGCGCTTGAAGCCTTCGAGGCAGGCAAGCACGCCGAGGCTGTCAAAATGGCAAAGCCGCTTGCCGAAGCGGGTGATCCCGATGCGATTTACCTTTTGGGCTTTGCCCATGAAACAGGCAAAGGCATCGAGGCCTCGCACGAGCAAGCGCTCAGCTATTATCGCAAAGGCAGCGCGATGAATCATTCGGATTCGAGCTATCGGCTGAGTTTGTTGTTGATGAATTCCAAGGAAAAAAAAGAGCGCTACGAAGCTCTGGCTTTGCTTGAAAAGCAGGCGGTCAAGGACCCAGGCGTTGCGGGCCGGTTTCTTGGAGAAGCGTTTTTGCTCGGTCGCTTCAGTGAGAAACCGGATGTTGAAAAAGCCCTTTTATGGTGGAAGAAGGCCGGTGATTTTGGCGATGTACCCTCGATGATATTTCTCGCGCGTTTTTACGACGGCCAAATGGGTTTCCCGGAAAACACGGATCGGGTAATGGCCTTGAAATATTACGAGACGGCCGCAGGCAAAGGTAATCCCGGAGCCATGGTCGCGGCCGGTTCGCGACTGCTGAACGGCACCACGGTCAAGCGCAATGAGGCCGTAGGCATGGCTTGGTTGAAGAAGGCCATCGATGCTAGGGAGCTTTCCGCTTACCTGGCAATGGGGGATTATCTGGAAAAAATAAAAAAGGATTTACCCGCAGCTCTGGCGGAATATGAGCGGGGCAAGGATGCCGGACAGGTCGATTGTATCGTGCGTGCCGCCGAATTTCATATCAACGGCAAGGGCACCAAAAAAGACGTGGCGCGCGGGACCAGCTTGATGAAAAAAGCCGCAGAGGCGGGCAGCGGCCATGCGCATTTGATTCTCGCCGCCAATATCCTGAATCGGAAAGCACCGGATATGCTCGCAGGCTATGGTCATCTCCTGGCAGCGGCCAATGCAGGTCTCCCGGAGGCTCAAAACGACCTCGGCCTGTTCTATCTTTCCGGCAAGCTCGGCATTGCGGATGTTTCCGCAGCGGTTTCATGGTTCGGCCGCTCGGCCCAAGCCAATTTCGCTCCCGCCCAGAACAACCTTGCCGCTATGCATGAAAGAGGCGCTGGAGTGCCGCAAAATTATGAAACCGCAGCCAAGCTTTACGCTCTTGCGGCCCAGCAGGGAAATGCCAGTGCGACCCTATCTCTTGCCCGTTTCCAGGCAGCAGGCGCGGCGACGAAAGTGAACAGGGAAACAGGATGGGCGCTCGGAAAACTGGCTGAAGAACGCGGTGAGAAAAATGCTACCGCCTTCCTTGCCGGACTCGAAAAGGAGTTTTCAAAGGATCAGCTGGCGGCATCCAAAAAAGAACTCGAGCGCATCAAATCGATTAAATAGTTCCCAAAGATGAAAGTGCTTATCACGGCTGGCCCGACGCGGGAAGCGATCGATCCGGTCCGCTATCTGACCAATCGATCCTCGGGAAAAATGGGTTACGCGATTGCCGGGGAAGCGGTGCGTGCGGGTCATCAGGTCTTATTGATTTCAGGACCCACTTCACTCGATGTGCCGGATGGAATCGATTTTATTCCGGTCGAAACGGCGGAGGAAATGTATAATGCGGTCGCCAATTATCTGCCGCGCATGGACGTGGGAATTCTTGCCGCTGCGGTAGCTGATTACACACCCCGCGTTTTTTCCCATCAAAAAATCAAAAAATCGGATGACACGCTAACCCTTGAGCTGATCAAAACGAAAGACATCCTTGGTTCTGCGAGAGTGGCGATGGGATTCACCGGCTTCCTGATCGGTTTCGCCGCAGAGACTGAAAATGTTGAAGCGAACGCCCGGCATAAATTGGTCACGAAGGGCTGCGATCTGGTGGTGGCGAATGATGTTTCCCGCAGCGATATCGGTTTCGATTCCCATGACAATGAAGCACTGCTGGTTTTTCCCGATCACACCGAACACTTCGCCAAAGCGGCGAAACATGAACTGGCGATGTATCTCGTTTCGTTGATCGGTGGAGGTGAATAATCGTCTTCGCTCCGGGCGTTTCGATGCGGTCTTGGCAAGGCGGCGAATTGCGAACAGTATCCTGGTCCAAACCCATCATGAGCTACGAATTTTCCAACATAGGCAATCGTCTTTCCCAAGGCAGCGGCATAGGCGAACTGATGGAGGATCTTGGCCTGGCGTTGGCAAACGGCGGAACGGAGATGAAAATGCTTGGCGGCGGCCAGCCCGCCCAAATCCCGCAGGTCAACCAGATCTGGCAGTCCCGGCTTTCGGAAATCGCAGCCGACCCCGTGCCCACGAGGATACTTCTCTCCACTTACGATCCACCACAGGGCAACCCGGCCTTTATCGAAGCCATCGCCGATCTGATGCGCGAAACCTTCGAGTGGGACATCCACAAGGAAAACATTGCAGTTACCAGTGGCGGGCAGACTGCTTTTTTCTACCTCTTCAATCTGCTCGCTGGGGAAATGCCGGACGGATCAAGGAAGAAAATCCTCTTTCCGCTGGTGCCTGAATATATTGGCTACGCCGCTCAAGGGCTGAACCCGGATATTTTTACCGCCCGCAAGCCCCTGATCGAGCATACCGGCCCGCATCAATTCAAATATCATATCGACTTCGAGCATCTGGAGATCACCGATGAGATCGCCGCCATTTGCGTTTCGCGTCCCACCAACCCCACCGGAAATGTGCTCTCGGATTCCGAACTGCTACAGCTCTCGGAAATCGCCAAACAACACCGCATCCCGCTGATCATCGATAACGCCTACGGAGCCCCTTTTCCCGGCATCATTTTCACCGATGCGAAACCTATTTGGGAGGAGCACATCATCCTTACTCTTA
>JACMMB010000326.1 GCA_014379305.1 Akkermansiaceae bacterium | reverse complement strand
TACGACGATGAATACCGAGGCAACTGTAAAGATTCTCTCGGCGGATATCCATAAACCTCCTGCCAACACCAGGAAGTCGTCCGCCACCCAGCGCGCGGCGCTTATGTTCGTACAAAGCCCGACCTCATATGGCCATAATCCTCCGGTCAATACAACTTGGACCGAAGTCCCTTGGGCTGGCTGCGCCCGCGGTAACACTTCCAGAGGTTTCTTCGGACCTGGCGCTGTAACAGCATATATGCGGGAGGAATCGCAAACCTCCACCTCAGCATGGAACGTTGATGCCGGACATCGCCGGTGGATTCTCCGTACTGCCTCATTGGATTTTGCAACTGGTGATCAACCAGGGAAAACCATTCCCGGGAGCACCCCGATCCAACCTTCAAACGTCCTTTACGTGGTCGGATCTGAAAACAATCCCTCGCCTCCCACGATGTTCGTTTCTTATCCATCTGCTGGCTTTTTTCCAGCTCCTTTGAATGGCCGGTTCTGGTCCCTCTCCCATCGCTCGGCAAGCTTCTCCAACTCCACTGTCAGCGTGACCAAAAACGGCACTCCCCTCACACTAACCAATATCAAGAAAAATAACAAATACGGCGATCCCAGCATTGTCTGGCAAATGCCCGCAGCGGATGCCGGAAGTGAAATCTCCAATGACGTCACCTACCGGATCTCTGTGAATGGCATATCCGGAACCGACATTCCTACAAGTCACTCATACTCCGTCACCCTGATAAATCCTGACATGCTTATCTCAGACCAAACCCTGAGTGGTAGCGCGACCCCCAATCCCTTATACCCAATCACCTACACTTTCACCCCTCCGCCTTTAGCTGAAGCCCTACGGGTCAAAACGTACAAACAAATCCCTGTGACTTGGACGGAAAACGCTGAAGCAAACACAAATTCACAAATCATCGACCGCACCGCACCGACCTACAACTTGATCTCAAGTTTGGGCTTTCCAAGCGCCCCCACCTTCGGTCCGGTTGCCGGATCAAAATCATTTCGTCTCACCCACCCTACATTTACGGCAATCCCGGATCAGATCATCGAGCTAGGCCAGGAAATCATCCCTAAATCCGGTGCAACTCTCAATTTCTTGTATAAGCGTGGCTTCATGACCGAATTTAGCAAACTGGCTGCGGAAACAAGCACGAACAACGGAGCTACATGGTCACAAATCGGCTCAATCATCACGGGAACCAATCTGGGAACCACCGATTTGGTAAACCATTCGGCATCCTTTCCCATTTCCGCTTCTTCCAATCCCATTCATATCCGTTTCCGATACTATGCAACTCAGGGAAGCGTTTTCGCCGATGAAAATTTACCGGGCTATCCGCAATACACCACTTATCCAACCGGTATCTTTCTCGACAATATCACCCTCTCGAATGCCGATTGGTTAGAAACTAGGAAAACCAACGAGCTTACAGCCGATACGACAACTTTCGTGCTGGAATCCAATACGCAGGGCGGTCCTATGGGGATCGGCGAAAAATGGCACCTCCGCTTGCAAACAAAGCTCGGCAACCATTGGTTTCCCGACGGCCCGCTGAAACCCATCGCCCCTTCAAATACTCCACCGCCGCCACCGCCGCCGCCGCCACTCAGCGCATTCGAGATCTGGCAAGGTTCGTTTACCGAACCTGTTGGAGCATTTAATGATGATGACGATGAAGACGATATTGAAAATGGCATCGAATTCGCCTTTTCGACCAATCCTCTGTCCAAAAGTGTGGATGATACCCAAGTCATGGCCGTTGATGGCCAGCCAACATTTTGCATCCAGCGCCCCTTGGCATCTCTGAAAGATGGCATTTCCTATGGTGCCGAGTGCTCGGAAAATATGATCACTTGGTCTTCTACTGGAGTCACCGTTTCCTCCACGGATGGCATGCTCAAGGCCACCGCTGCGAAACCCGCTTCAGGACCATGTTTTATCCGCTGGAAAATCACTCAGGAGTAAATTGGTTTTCTCAAGTCTTGCCGCCAAACATCGGCCATGTCTAATTCTTCACATGTTGATTCTGAAATGGGCAATTCTCCCCGGCTGTTGTTTCATGTTATGCCAATGCGCCGTTTCTTCAGGCGGTGGCAGTGGCAATATGGGCGGACCGACCGTTGAGGAACGTAACTCTTCCATCTCGAACGAACCAACCGGCGATTTCTTCTACGGTCGCCGTTATTACGTAGAGAAAACCCGCTTTTGGGGATATCTGCGCAAACCCCGGCAACCCGCCAATTACGCTAAACTTGTCATCTTCAAGGAAGATCGAAAAAGAAGCCCGGATCGCCTTTCTGAAAACGGTCCTTCAGGGCAGCGCTACGGCTTTGATCACAATTTCGAATATCGGATCCGGGGAAACTACACCGGCGAAACTGCCTACGATCCCAACAGCAATCAATTCCTCCCTGTTTTCATGCTTTCCGGCTACGAAGTCGTGAATCCGAACCCCGGGTGGCTATTTCGTCCCAATGATAGTTACGATCCAATTCGCGTGACATTGCTGCCACGTTAAAATCATTCTTTCCCGGCCTGCGGCCATTTCATAATGAATCGTGAACGCAACCCAAGAGCGCCGCTCAAACCAGGAACATAACCTTGGACGATTAGCCCGGACTCCTCAATCCGCCCTCGAAACCAGTCTTGAATCCGGTTCGCCTTCATTAGGCATTCCGCCCAATCATTACAAACGCCTGGCCCATGTTTCCATGCTCTTCGGACTACTGGCAATCATTGTGGTTCTCGGTTTTGTCTTTATCTATTTCCAGAAGGAATCTGCCAGACGTTCTGCTGCCGTCAGCCAGTTCAACCCCTCGCTCGTTACAAAATCCGTTACTAGCGAAACTCAAGACCCGGCCCCACCCCTCCAAACTCTCGGCAAGGAAGCCGCCCTGAAATTGGTTCTCGCCGCTCTTGAGAATACCGATCCGCTCTTATTCTCCAAATATTTCATTTTCCCGCGCGAGCTTGAACCCGCCCGCGGCATCACCCGGCTTCAGGAAATACAATCCGCCGATGGCAAAATCGATAATCTGGACTGGGTCGGCACTAAATTCATCCACGGTTTGGGCACTGAGGAGGTCGTCGTTTACATGACCCACAGCGGTAGAACCGTCAACCGTATCGCCCAAGTCATTCCTCAGACTGACGGCACGTGGCGCATTGATTTCGACTCCTACACCCGGGCCTCATCACCCAACTGGTACAAGATCCTATCCGGAAAAGGCGGCGAAGCCACCGTCCGCATCTTCATCGACGCTGACTCATACTATAACGGGCCCTTCTCGGACGACTCAAAATGGAAATGCTATGCCATCGCCTCGCCGGATGTCGATGCCCTCATGTACGCCTACACAAAAATTGGTTCCCCCCAGGAACTCGCCATCCAGCGCCTGCTTAGCCAGGAGGAGCCCGTGCATCGCGCCCTTTTGAAAATCAAAAGCCACGATAACTCCGCTTCGAGACAATTTGAAATCACCCGTGTCCTTTCCGATAACTGGGTTTTGGGTGATCGGCTTTTTGACGAAAACCTCTAGTTTGTAGAGTCCTTTTCACTTGCCCCTAACCCTCCACACGGCGAACCATGTTCCGTGACTTCGGAACTCCAAGATCTCTTCGCTTTTCTCTCCTTTCCCAGCGTCTCTACCGACTCGAAACATAAAGCTGACCTCCTAGGCTGTGCCGCCTGGCTCGTGGAAAAACTTTCCCGCATAGGCTTGGATACCGACCTCCACGAGACTCCCGGCCACCCCATCGTCATCGCCAGAAACGCCCACGTGCCGGGAAAAAAAACCGTCCTTATTTATGGCCATTATGATGTGCAACCCCCCGATCCCCTGAACCTCTGGGACAGTCCCCCCTTCACTCCCGTGATCCGCGATGGAAAAATCTGGGCTCGCGGTGCCACCGATAACAAAGGACAGATGCTCGCCCATATACTTGGCATCGAAAAAACCCTCCGGGAAAAGGCAGAGCTCCCTGTCAATATCATCCTGATGTTTGAAGGCGAAGAAGAAATCGGCAGCCCCTGTCTAGCTCCGTTTTTAATGGCAAATCGCAATGATCTTAAATGCGACATCATCGCCATCTCCGACACCGGCATGGTAGCTCCAAACACCGGCACTCTCGGCTATGGCTTGCGCGGAATCGCTTGCGCGGAAATCAAAATATCCGGCCCTGCCCGCGATCTCCACTCCGGACTCTTCGGCGGTGCCGTCGCCAATCCCGCCACTGCCGCTGCACAGCTTGTCGCTTCACTCCACCACCCCGATGGCACGGTCGCTATCAAAGGCTTCTACGATGAAGTCAGACCTTTGGAGAAGTGGGAACACGACATGTGGGCCCAGGTCCCCGGCGTTACTGATCAGGATTTTCTTGATGTTACCGGCTCTCCAAGCCTCTTTGGCGAGCCTGGCTATACCTCCGCCGAGCGAACGTGGGCGCGCCCCACCGTCGAAGTCAACGGCATCGGGGGCGGCTACCAAGGCGAAGGTTCGAAAACCGTTCTCCCGGCGGAAGCTTTCGTGAAATTCTCACTCCGGTTGGTTCCAGACCAAGACCCCGGAGTCATCCTTCAAAAACTCACCAAACACCTCGAAGCCCATTGCCCGGCAGGCGTAAGGCTTGAAATCATGCCCGGCCACAGCGGCAAACCTTATGTCTCCGATCCCCATTCGCACTTTGGAAAAGCCGCTCAACGCGCCCTAGGGCGCACATTCCCCGGCGAGCCAATGCTGATCCGTGAAGGTGGCTCCATCCCCATCGTGCAAGCTTTCCGCGAAATCCTCGGAGTTGACTCCCTTCTTCTCGGCCTTGCTCTCGCCGACGCACAAATCCACTCCCCAAATGAAAACTTTCCGATCGCCAATTTCGAAGCCGGCATCAGGCTGAATCAAGCTCTCCTCGAAGAACTTGCTCACTAGCGACAGCCTCTTGCTTTAACCGTCGGGCACCGCCCGCTTCACCCATTATCTTTCCTCAAGCGCATCCATTTCCGCCTTCATCCTCCCCATCAACCGCTCCATGTCGCTGAGATGCTTCTTCATCCGGTCGATATCCTGCGGTTTTCCTGCCGCGCGCATCTTTGGCAGCATTTCCCTCTGTTGCTTCGCTAGCTGCTGTTTTTTGAGCGCGCTCTTCGATTTTGCGTCAGCCACCGAATCGTATTCCTGCTTGAGCAAATCCATCACCGCCGCACTGCCCATCACATAGGTTCTGGTCCGGTCCGCCCTCGCCAAGGTGATGCCAACAACACGCCCCTGCAAATCCACGACGGGTCCGCCGATCTGGTCGCTATTGATGGTCATGTCGGTCTGAACTACCCGTGAAAAGCCATCACGCACCTCATTGGTATCACCACCCATGATCTCCATTTGATTCAATCGATCTCCGGAAAACTGCCCGAGCACGGGCCGATTAGATAATATCACCTCGACCGGTTTCTCTTTCCCTGCGGAGTCCACGGATATTGTGACCTTGTCTCCCGGCTGCTTGCTGGAGAGAGCATTCTTGAGCTCCTGCAAACCTGAAATGATCCGGTCATCCACTTTTAAAATTACATCCCCGGGCTGCAATCCCGCTTCCGCCGCACCATATTCAGGCTGCACGTTTGCAATCCTCACACCCTCGCCTCGATATTTTTCGTCTGCCATGATTCCCAAGTGGGCTTGATCGGTCTCACGCAAATTTCTTTCTTTCACGCTCACTACTCCGAAAGCACCAGGTTTGCCGCTCGGTTGCGGGGCTGTTAAAAAGCGGCCAAGTGGCAGTTCGGATCGATAAAATCTTACCGGCACCAGGCGGGCTTCCTTGGCAATCGCCTCTTCCTCAACCTCGCCCTTCAAACCTTTCAGATCCAGCAAAGCCAAGTCCTCATCC
>JACMMB010000034.1 GCA_014379305.1 Akkermansiaceae bacterium | reverse complement strand
GGGTGAAGCTCAGGGTCTTCCAGGCCCCGGCGATGTAGAGCTGGAACTGCACGCTCTTGGTGGTGGAGTTGACCGGACCCAGAATGTAGGCGTTGCGTTTCGACATGAACGTCTGCGAGGTGTTCCAGACGGTGCGCGTGGGATCGCTCTTGGCCCACACCGCGAGGGTGATGGCCGCGGTCGGGTTGATGTCGACGGCGCTGGCCACCTGCAAATACTGGTTGGTGCCGTTGAACTGCAAAGCATTGCCGCTCCTGCCAACGATCCGCGTGGGGGCGTTAAGCAGGCTGGCGTTCTGCGGGATGCCATTGGCGGTGTCGCTTGCGATGGCACCGCTGACTTCGTCGAAGCGCCACAATGCGGTCAGGGTGGCAGGCAGGGCATTGACCGTCACATCGATATTCGGGGTGAAGTCGCCGAACCACGTCACGCCGTCATGCACCATCCGCCACTGGAACGCGGTGGTTCCGGGTGTCGCCGGAGCGGTGACATTGTAGGTATAGGTGTGCTGCTGTCCGGGAGCCACATTCGTATTTGTGATCACACGCCCCAAGCCCCAGGTGAGGTTGTTCTGGGGATTCTGCGAGCCCGAACATTGTACTAAAATCCGAATCCTGTCACCACCCCACAGAGGGGGTCGGAGCGATTTTCATTAAAAAAATCTCAAAGTAGGAAATCAGCAGATTTACAAAAGAAGTGTAGCCTTGGCATCATGAGATAGCGGCTTGCAAAGCGACGCTCGATAGCTCCACTGTGGGCCATCATCATGTCCGCAGAAAAAACCGCCATCACTCCGACCCGCCAACAGGATTTTCCCGAGTGGTATCAACAGGTGATCAAGGCCGCTGATATGGCCGAGAACTCCGAGACACGGGGCTGCATGGTGATCAAGCCGTGGGGGTATGGAATTTGGGAGCTGATCCAACAGCAGCTCGACCGGCGTTTCAAGGCGACGGGTCATCAGAACGCCTATTTCCCGCTGCTGATTCCGTTGTCGTATCTGGAAAAGGAGGCGGAGCATGCGGAGGGCTTTGCAACAGAATGTGCGGTGGTGACGCATCATCGGCTTGAGGCGGTGAAGGATGAGTTGACCGGGAAAACGAAGATGATTCCGTCCGGAGAATTGGCCGAACCCTACGTGATTCGCCCGACCTCCGAAACGATCATCGGGGCGGCATTTGCAAGGTGGGTGCAATCGTATCGCGATCTCCCGCTGTTGATCAACCAATGGGCGAATGTCATGCGCTGGGAGATGCGGCCGCGTTTGTTTCTGCGGACTGCGGAGTTTCTCTGGCAGGAGGGGCACACCGCGCATGAAACGAAGGCTGAGGCTATTGGAGAATCCCGCATGATCCACCGGCTGTATGAGGAGTTTCTCCGCGACCATCTGGCGATCCCGGTTGTGCCGGGGGAGAAGACGGAAAACGAGCGCTTTCCGGGTGCGGATATGACTTTTACCGTCGAGGCGATGGTGCAGGATGGCAAGGCGATCCAGGCGGGGACTTCGCATTATCTAGGGCAGAATTTTTCCAAAGCGCAGGAGATCACATTCACAAGCCGCGAGGGCGCGCAGGAGTTCGCACACACGACATCATGGGGCGTTTCCACGCGTTTGATCGGTACCTTGATCATGGCTCACTCCGATGACGACGGGCTGGTGCTGCCGCCCCGCGTCGCGACCCAGCAAGTGGTCATCATTCCCGTCACCCCGAAGGATGATACCAAGGATGCCGTCATTGCCGCATGCCACGCTCTTGCGGAGACCCTTCGCACCCAGAAGACTTATTATGGTGATCCGATACGGGTTCATGTGGATGCCCGTGATCTTCAAGGAGGGCAAAAAAAATGGGAGTGGGTGAAAAAGGGAGCGCCTATCCGGATTGAAATCGGGCCGCGGGATATCGAGTCGCGCAAGGTCTGCATGCAGCGCCGGGATCAGCCGCCGACGGAGAAGCAATTCATGGACAAGGAGGAGTTTCTCCAGCTTGTTTCCAATATCCTGCAGGAAATTCACGATAATCTGCTGAACAAGGCGACGGCGTTTCGCGATGCGAATATCATCGCGTGCAACGGGATCGATGCCTTTCACAGCCACTGGGCTGGTGAGAATATCGGCTGGCTTGCAACGCCTTGGGCAGGCACCGCCGAGGAAGAAGACCGGCTTTCCAAACAGCATAAAATCACGATCCGCTGCCTGCCTGTCGAAGATGCCGGGTTACCCGAAGCGATGCTTTCGCTGATTGGCGAACCCTGTTTCCTGACTGGAAAAACGTCCGACTCCATCGCCCTTTGGGGACGGAGCTACTAAGGAAACAGGACAGAAAATTTCACCAGTCCGCGTGGCTTTGCGGGACATGATTGGAGCTGCCGGAAAGCGAACAGACCATGTAAAGGCTGCCAGGCTGTGGAAACAAATCCGGTAAAGGGGTGCTGTAGGTGCCGCCGCCGGGACATTTCCTGATTCCCTGGCTGCTTTCGTACGCTTCTTGTTTGATGTAGCCCTTTTCCAAGAGATGTGCGGCGATGTTCTGGGTGCCGGCGGAAGCGTAAGGATAGCCTCCGGCATAATAGCCGTAGAGGTTCTGATAGGACCTCGTTGCGACTTGGACATTGCGCAGATTGAGAATGCAGGTCGCCCGGTCAGTTCCATTTTTCCATCCGCGCGCGCCGATGAAAAGAATCGATACGAGGGACAACAGGACGAGAATAACGATGGTGAGTTCGATCAGTGTCATACCGCGCGGACTCACCTTCCGGTGGAAGGAATTTGATTTCATGTTTGGGGGGATGTTCGTGTTAAGGAACGGCCCTACCGTATCAAATCCAGCCCAGCGGACTATTACGTGATCGCGTAATGGCGCTTCCGCACGAAACAGCTCATGAAGTCACGGTGACGACCTTGGTCTTGGCCCATTGGTCACCAAGCCTGCGGAGTCCACCGGGCTTGTCTTTGTTAATCACCAAGATGATGAGTTCCACCAGAGGGAAAATGGGAATCACCATCGGGACATTCCGGAGCAGCCCCGAATTCCAATCGCCGGAAAGGGATTTTCCAGTTTCGGATACTGCCTGGAGGTTAAGCGCTTTCTTACCGATGCTTTGACCATTGAGGAACGGCAGCGAGTCACGCGTAAGGAAATAGGCGATGTAGACGGGATAGCTCAGTCGGGAGTTGATCATTGCAAGCGCCCAACCCAAGGCCATGGCAACAAGTGCATCGATCACTACGGCACCGATTCTCTGCCCCAGTGAAGCTTCCGCGCCCAAGGCGGGTATGATAACAACCGGTTCCGACGATTGAACCTCTTCAACATCCATAGTTTCAATTTGCTCTTCCATAACTTCCGTTCTTTATGTGATTTGTGTGGAAAGGTCGAGCAGCTTTAATCAGAAATTCAGGGATGATCTCTCGACAAACCGGGGATTCAGTTTACCTGTCTAAGGATGAATTGGTTGGGTATCAGCGGATGGTTGGCGACAGCGGCATGTATGAATGGCCAGGTAGCCGATCCGACGCGTGCGGATGTTAAAGAGCTCTTGAATGATCGGAACGGAGAGCTGTCACGGCTTGCGCAGGGATTATTGGGGACCGGGAATACGAATCGTTTTTTCTATTTCCCCACCCACGATGAGCCGACGACCCCAGCAAACTGGGGTTTCCGCTACGATGATGTGACATTCCCATCGTCAGACGGAACAAAACTTCATGGTTGGTTCATGCCGGCAAAGGGCAGACAAGCCAAGGGAACCGTGGTTTTTTCTCATGGCAATGCGGGTTCGCTCAGCCACCATCTCGGCTTTGTTATGTGGATGGTGGAGGCCGGATACCAGGTATTCATGTATGATTACCGGGGCTTTGGAAGATCGAAGGGGGAGCTGGATCGAAAAGGCATGGTTGAGGATGTGAAGGGTGCTTTCGATTATGTACTCAGCCGCAAGGATGTGAATCCGAAGAAGCTGGTTTCCTATGGCCACAGCTTGGGAGGAGCCAAATCCGTCACCGCTCTCGCGGAAAAAAATCCGAGCGGGTTGAGGGCGATCGTGATTGATGGGACCTTTGCCTCGTATCAGGCGATGGCGAGAATCGTGGGCGGGCAATTCGGGGCGGACCTGATCACTGATGAGTTTTCGCCCAAGGATTTCATCGGGAAAATCTCCAAGACTCCTTTGCTGGTGGTGCATGGGGATCAGGATGAAGTGGTTCCTTTATCCCAAGGAAAAGAACTGTTTACATTGGCGAGCGGGCCGAAGACCATGTTCGAAGTCAAGGGCGGTCATCACGGCGACTCGCTGGCGCGTAACGACGGGGCTTACAGAAAGCGTATGCTGGAGTGGCTGGATGGGGTTATGTGAAAAAATGTCCGTGAGGTTTATTCGTTCCACTCGCCGAACCTGCGGAATTTTTCATAGCGCTCCTCAAGGAGTCGATCGGTTTTTAAAGAGCAGAGGTGGTCGAGGTGCTTGGACACCACGGCTCGGAACGAATCGGCGCTGCGGGAATGATCATTGTGAGCACCCCCGGTGGGTTCCGGGATGACGTCGTCGATCAGCTGGAGCTTCAAAAGATCCGGGGCGACGAGTTTCATGGCCTCGGCAGCTTCGGGAGCATGCTTGCGGTGCTTCCAGAGAATTGCAGCGCAGCCTTCAGGGGAAATCACCGAGTAATATGCGTTCTCCATCATAATCACCCGGTCGGCGACGCCGATACCGAGCGCCCCGCCAGAGCCGCCTTCGCCCAGGACGACTGCAATAACCGGGGTTCTGAGGAGCATCATTTCGCGCAAATTGAATGCGATGGCTTCGGCAATATTCCGCTCTTCCGCGCCGATGCCCGGGAAGGCTCCGGGGGTATCGATAAGGGCGATAACCGGCAGGCCGAATTTTTCCGCGATTCGCATCAGGCGTAGGGATTTGCGGTAACCTTCGGGATGGGCGGAACCGAAATTGCGTTTGAGATTTTCCTTGGTATCACGGCCTTTTTGATGGCCGAGGACAACGCACCTGCGATCGCCCAACATGGCGAAGCCGCCCGGCATCGAGGCATCATCGCCAATATGCCGGTCGCCGTGAAGTTCGGTAAAATCCGAGAACGCAAGTGTGGCATAATCAAGCATGAAGGGACGCCGCGTGTGGCGGGCGATCTGAACCCGTTGCCATGGCGTAAGGTTTTTGTAGATGCCGGTGCGGGTTTCCGCGAGTTTGTATTCCATGGTCGCAATCTCATCGGACAAATCCAGATTTTGCGCGGCGGCCCGGCCACGGAGTTTTTCAATTTCCTTCTCTAGCTCGGCGACAGGTTTTTCAAATTCAAGAAGTTCCATGATGGTGGGAAATGTCCAAGCGGTATGATTCTTCTATTTCGTTGTCTTGCGTATTTCAACCTCGTTATTGGTGCGGGTGAGAAGGAAG
>JACMMB010000325.1 GCA_014379305.1 Akkermansiaceae bacterium | reverse complement strand
TGGGCGAGGCGGTTGGTGGAAAAGGCTTCACAGGTGAAGGAAGCGACGACGGAGCCGTAAACAATGGCTTGGC
Source organism: Akkermansiaceae bacterium (assembly GCA_014379305.1). Lineage (GTDB taxonomy): Bacteria > Verrucomicrobiota > Verrucomicrobiia > Verrucomicrobiales > Akkermansiaceae > Luteolibacter. Next base: position 9,208 of record JACMMB010000325.1, on the reverse strand, counting down.
GAATGTCATCGAAGGTGAATTCGGTTTTGCCGGTGGATGAGAGATAACCGGCAAGTGCTCCGAGAAACGAGTCGCCAGCACCGGTGGGGTCGGCGACCTCGGCCAGCGGGAATGCGGCGCAGCGGAACAGATCGTAATTGGTGCCGGGGAGTGTGAACTCGGTTTCCGGAGTACCAGCTGCATGTTTGGAAAAGAGAATTGCGCCGAATTCACCGAGTTTAATGACAATGTTTCCGGGGCCTTTTTGGAGAAGGCGCTGCCCGGCGATAATGAGATTGGAGGTCTGGCAGAAATCACGGGCTTCCGATTCATTGATCACCAGAAGATCGATGCGCTTGAGAACGGCGTGGAGGTCGTCGTTGGCGATCGTAATCCACAAGTCCATGGTATCCGCAGCGATGAAAGGTTTGACCGCCGTGAGTTGGTCGATCATCTGCATTTGGTTGATTGGATGCATGTTGGCGAGGACAACGACGGGGGCGGAAGCCATTTCCACGGGAATTTTCGGCGTCCAATCTTCCAGAACATTGACGGCGACCGCAAGGGTATCGCGGTCGTTCATATTTTCGTGGTATGATCCGCTCCAAGAAAAGGTATCGCCCTCCGATAACTCCAGGCCTGTGATGGAAATGTTTTTCGAGGTGAAGAGGTCGAGATGCTCTTGAGGGAAATCCTTGCCGATGATGCCCACGAGGTGGACAGGGGAGGTGAAATAGGAAGCCGCAATACCCGTGAAGGATGCGGAGCCTCCCAAAAGATTTTTACCTTCGGCAGTCGGGGTTTTGATATGGTCGATGGCGATTGAGCCGCCGATTAATATGGGTGATCCGGAAATTGGCATGGGCGTTGGGTAGTTGAGGGACAAGATGAGGTCAATCAGGAATGATCCGCTGGCCGATTACGGAAAAATGGAGGTTGAACCCGCATGGAGGAAGTGGTGGATTGTTTGAATGAATCCATTGATGACACGGGGAAAGTTTCTAGCAGGCCTGGGAGTGATCACCGCCGTTTTGCCGATGCTCGCGATGGGTGAGGCGGCGGCGAAGAAGAAGCTCATACTGATTGCCGGGAAACCAAGTCATCCCGCGGGCATGCATGAGTTCAATGCTGGCTGTCAGCTTTTAAAGAAGTGCCTTTCCGGGGTGAAAGGCTTGGAAGTCGAGGTCCATTCCAATCATTGGGTCAGCGATGATTCCGTGCTGGAGACTGCGGATGGGGTGGTGATCTATGCAGACGGCGGAAACGGTCACCCTGCATTGGAAAAGCCGGAACGCAAAGCACTGATACAGAAGCTAGTCAGCCGTGGCGGCGGGCTGATGATGATGCACTACGCGGTGCAGTGTGCCGATGAAGGCTCAAGCGGGGATGAGTTTCGTGAATGGATCGGCGGTGCCTATGAAACCGGTTTTTCCTGCAATCCGATATGGGAAGCGAGTTATGAAAATTTTCCTGTGCACCCGATATCCAAGGGCATCGAACCGTTTAAAATCGCGGACGAATGGTATTTTTCGATCCGCTTCCCCGAAGGAATGAAGGGGGTGAAATCGCTGCTTGTCGCGACCCCGAGTGATGTAACCCGCGACGGTCCTTATGTTTACCCAAAGGGTCCGTATCCGCACGTACAGGCTGAAAAAGGCAAGGCGGAAACCATGATGTGGTGCAAGGAAAGAGCTGACGGAGGACGCGGGGTGGGCTTCACCGGCGGTCATTACCACAAGAATTGGGCGGATGAAAATTTTCGGAAAATCGCCCTCAATGCGATGCTGTGGATCTGCAAAATGGATGTGCCCGAAGGGGGTGTGAAATCAACACTCGGTCCGGAGGACATGACCACGAATCTCGATCCTAAATAATAGCGTGATGAGTCAGAGGAAGGGAATGCTCGTGGCGATGCCCGAGCGGTGGGATGAAGCGTGTTTTTCGGTGTCTGCCCTGCGAGCCCTTATCCGGACTGGGATGTTAGGCGGGCTGGTGTGTCGTGAAGAGCAGTCGGCGTTTTGGAAGACTGTCTGCAACCTGCCACAGTTTTGCTTTTCGGAAAAAACGAAACTTGCCTCACTGATTGGACAGATTCAGGGGGATTGGGATGCATCGCTCGCATGGGCACCGGGCTTTGCCGCGAAGGCCTTTGCAAAAGCAGGTATCAAGCGACGTCTGGGAACCAGCGATCCGGCCATGAAAAAACTGTTGACCCACCCGATGGCGGTCAAGGAAGGCCCAACCGAGCACGCGGTGCGCCTTTACCTAAAAACCTGCGAATTAATGGGCGTGCAAGTGGACAGGCCGGAGTTTTTTGTAGCTGCCTCGATGGGCATTCCAGCACGACCAAAAAGCGTTTTGCTCTGTCCCGGATCGGACTTTGGACCGAGCCATGAATGGCCTTTGGATCGTTGGCATGAACTGGCGGAATCCTTGCTGGAGATGGGCAAAAACATCACCGTCGCGGGATCGGCCGGGGGCCGCGGCCTTGGAAAGATTCTGGCCGGGCGCCTGGGAACCACCGCGGAGTTTTTGCACGTGGCCCCGCTTGCCACTGCTCTGCCTCTGTTGGCGGCACATCAATTGGTCATTTCGGCTGACGGCTCCCTTCCTCATCTTGCCGCCCACGCGGGATCAACCTGCGTGACCCTTTTCGGACCTAACGACGCGGTTTGGAAACGCCCCCTTGGCAAACGCCACGTGATTGTGAAAAGGCATGTGGAGTGCGCCCCCTGTCTATCCGAAAAGTGCCTCATGGACAACCGTTGCCAGAATGAGCTCGAAGTGAACCGCGTCATTGCGGCCTTACCGGAATGTTTCTGAACCGTCGGATGGATTGGATCAAAAATCCTCGTCCACTGTTTCATCCCGCTGGTAGATCGGGAGCTGGCGGTAAGGCACGGTGAATGCAAGGACCATGATTGCCGTGCCGTAAACCGGTCCCGCCTCGTTCGAGTTCCACGAACCCTCGCTGGATTGCCTGGCAAGATAGGATGCATACATCCAGTTCGCATATTCAGACCAATACTTCCCGCCAAGTTGGAACATTCCCTGCGCATTATAGTAGTTTCCGTAAAGCTCGTGCGAGGTGCCGGGTAGATTGCGAAATGAATTCATCACGTAGTCCGCCGCTTTGATCGATTCCGGGGAATTGTGCAGACCGGAGAGTTCGAGGCATAGCAAACCCATTCCGGTGAGATTTTTCCCGTTCGGGTTCTGGTCGTTATAACCAAAGCCTCCCTGCTCCTGATTTTGATGGCGCTTGAGATAATCCACTGCCGCCTTGATGGACTCATCCGGCACTGCCGCACCGTTCAGTTTTGCGGATCGCAGTGCCATCAGTGCCCAGCCGGAACATGAGGTATCGCTGTCTGTTGATCCGGGATGATAGCGCCAGCCGCCCTTGTCGTTATCGTTTTTAGGCACGGCTTGAGCCTCCAGAATTACTTTCAATGCCCCCGGCAGTACTTTATCGATTTTCTCCTGCCGCGCAGGATCGACCTGACCGCTGAGCTCCGAGAGAAATAATGTCGCAATATTGTGGGCATACATAGGGCCGCTGCCTGCGTTGCCTTTCTCAAGCAAGCCGCTGTCCTTCTGATTACTTAATACAAAATCGATGCAGCGGGTGATCGTGGACACATATTCATCACCGGTCGGCATGTGCCCTTTGGAAAGAAACGCCATCCCCACCAACGCGGGAATGCCCGTGCAATCACCCCAATTTTCAGGAAACGATCCATCCGGCTTCTGGGATCGGGCAAGATATTCCAGCCCTGCTTCGATGGCCGGATCCGCGCGCGATTGCCACTCGGCGAAGATAGGATCGATCTCCTCTTTAGCGCAAAGCGGGAAAACAAGCAGCAGACTGCAGGCAATGAAACGGAGGGTCTGGGCGATCATTTTTGCGACATGGATTGGAAGTAGTCTTTCACCAGTCCCCTGTATTCAGCTGGCACACCTTCGCTGCCGGCGCTGCCAACATCCGAAGTCAGGCTGGCCTTGATTTTTTCCCAATCGCCAGCGGAAATGCCGAGCTTCGCGAGTTCAGGCGGCACACCGGGATCCGGAAGGGGCTTAGGTGGTTCGGCTGAAGGCTCATGGCCGGGAGATTGAGCTATTCCTGGCTTTCCAGCAGGCCCGGGTGGATGGTCACTCATTTTCGCGCGTGCGGCTTCGACCGCTTGCGCCAGACTTTGCGCTGCTTCGCCAGCGGCTTTTGCCGTTTCGGCCGGTTGTTTGCTGGAAGCAGCTTCAGCCGTCTGCCGGGTTGCGGAAGCAAGGTCGCTTGGAGAAAACGGAGCCTGTTGGGGGTTCGACGCCTGTTGCGCGGCTTGCTCGGCCGCCTGCGCCATATTCTGTGCTGCCTGGGCAAGTTGTTGCGCTGCTTGGGTCAATTGTTGACTGGCTTGGGCATGCTGGGGTGCGGCGGCTTGCTGGTTATTTTCCTGCCCTTGTTTTGAAGCTGATTCCGCGGACTGCGCCGCTTGCCGGGCACTTTCTGTTGCCTGCTGCATCGCGCCGGAAGGATCGATCTGCGGCAGTGAATTGAGGTTTTCGGATAGTTCTCCCGCTGCCTCGGCTTGCATTTTCTGAACCGCTTGAAAAGCCTCCTCCACCTTTCCCTCGGCAACTGCGGCTAGTGCTTTGGAAACCTGATCCTGGCGCTTTGCTAGCCCGGAAAGCGCCTCCGCTTGAGCTACTTGGGCAGGACTTTGCGAACTCTCGGGTTTGCCGCTCTCGCTGCTCTTCATAGCAGCTTCCCCCAGCGCTTCACTTGCGTGCTGCGCGGATTCGGCGGCGGCGGTTAACTTGTTTTGCTGAATATCCGCAAGTGCCTCGCCGGTGGCGGAAACCGCTTCTGGAAGTGTATCGGCGATGGCAGATTGTTCCTGCTGTGCTCCAGCGAGCTGGGACTTTGCTTCATCTGAAATAGCCTGCTGCTCTCCAGCCAGGGCTTGTCGAAGGGATTCGGCAAGAGTGCTCCGGGCTGCCGGACTGGCTTGAGTTTCTGGATTCGGCTGCTGGCCATTTTGTCGGGCTTGTTGGTCCGCCTGCTTCTGAAGCTCGGACTGGTTTTTGGAAAGTTGTTCCGCTTCCTGTGCAAGTTGCCCGGCTTGCTTCGCCTGCTCCGCCAAGGCTTCGGCGAGCGCTTCCGGCCGTTGTTTCAATTGCTCGGCAAGCTGGTTTTCGACTTGCTGCTGCTGGTTTCGCCATTCCTCCTGCTGCTGGCCGGACATCGGGGCCTGTAGGTTTTTCTCGGACTGCCTCGCAAGTTCCTGCTGCTGCTGAGCGAGTTCCTGGATACGGGCAAGATCCTCCACGCGCTGCTGATCCTCCTTCATCTTGTCTCGCACTGCCTCAAGATTCTTGATTGCCTGTTCCGCAGCCTGCTTGGATTCCTCCAGGGTTTGCTCGCGTTTTTCGGAAGTATCCTGGAGCGGTGCGGCCTCGGATTTAGCGAGTGCCTCATCGATTTTTTCAGCAGCCTTATTCACCTCCTCAGCCTTGGAGGCATGGATCGAATCTTCCATTTGGCTGGCGATCTTTTCGACATTTTCCTGGGTTTGAGCCAGTTTCTCATTCGCTTTTGCAAATCTTTCCTGTGCTTCCTGTGGCAGCGCTTCCTTCTTCACTTCCTCCCTCAGGGCGGCAAGCTCGTCCTTGGCTTCCCGGGTTTTGGCGATCGCTTCTTCAATATTTTTCTGCGCATTCTCATGTTCTTCACGCAGTTCCTGGCGGGCGAGAGATTCGGCTCCCTGATCGAATTTCAATTTCAGCCATCTCGACTTGCCGACGCCTGGGCCTTCGGAAAGATCGTGCGGTCGGTTGTCCGTCGCCACGATACATACCTTGACTTCATTCACGTCGGGGAACAGTTCCCGGATTTTTCCAACCGACAAGGTAGCAAGTCCATCAAGCACCTTCGGTATGTTGTCGCCGGACCGAACGATCGGGAGGTCTTGGGTGAAAGTGGTGTGGCGGTCGCCACCGGCATCAATTTCCACTTCCAGTTTGGCCACTGAGAAATCTTCGGTCACTTGGTAGCGGAGGGGCACCTGCTCATTGAAACGGACAGTGATTTCCTCCGGAATCGGGCTGGTCAGCAGCACCTGGGGGTTTAGATCAGGAAGCACATCGATGTTGAAACTGCCAAGCTCCAGATCACGCCCCAAGCGGTGTTTTGCGGTGATGACGGCGAGACCGGAATTTTCGCGTTCCAAAGGCCATGAAATACTGATGCGGCCTCCCGTATCGGAGGCTTCGAGTTTTGCATCTGAAAGGCGAACGCCGCCCAACTCCAGCCAAGCGGATTCCATCGGGGTATTCGTCGGGCTGGTAAGCGTGACCACGGTTCCTTCCACGGCCTCGAAGCCGCCACCAAGGGGAATACTTTGTTTGGCGCGCCCGGTGTATTCGCGGTATTCCAGAGTCAGGCGAGGCTCGAGCATTTCCGGCAACGGCAAGACCGTGATTTTGTAGGCATCGCTCTGGGCGGGACCGGATTGGGCATAATAGCGGAAGGATTCGACGGCGGGATTCAGCCGATAAATGAAGGATTTATCTGAACGGGCCAGGGATTGTGGAAATGCCTTTTTGCCGACGTGTTCGATCCAAAGATCAATGGATTTTGCGGGTCCTTCATGACTGATCGATATCGTCACCGGATCGCCTTCCAGCACCTCGATGTTACCCGGGGTGAGCTTGAATCCCATCGCACCCGCATTGCCCAGGTTTGAAAAAGGAGCAACCGCCCGAACCAATAGACGGCCCGATTGCTCCGGCCACACGACCAGCGCGAGCACCAACAAGGAAGCAAGAATGTATGCCGGGCGCGCCCATTTTTTCCTCGTCGCCGCCGACTTGATTTCCAATTCGGGATTCAGCATCTCAATGTCGTGATGTGCCGCAATTCCCAAGGCATGGATGAGATCGGATGAATCCGAATTTTTCCTACCGGAAAGCTCCAGCACCGTGCTCATGCGCTCCTCAATTTCCGGATGACGTTCCTCAATCCAGCGGGCGACCTGCACTAAACCGATTTTCCTGAAAAACGGCGCGAATCCGGATTTCGCGGCATACAGCACTCCCCCGATCCAAATAATGAATAGCGCCCACCTGAACAGCTTTGGCAACGGGGCAAACAAGTAATCCGATGCCATGATGAGCAGCAACCCGGCAAGGGCGATCGTGGCGGTGACGAAAATGCCGCGCGTGATCTGCACTTTCCGAATGCGGCTGCGGACATCGCCGAGCTTGGCTTGGATTTCTTCGTTAGCGCTCATAGGTTAGCCTTAACGAAGTTCCGGTTGCGGTTTTATCATTTTCCCGATTATAAAATCGGGGCTTTTCCTCGCACTGGCAATCGCATGAACTTGGCCACGTTCCGGATGTCCGAAAATTTTTACCAGCAAACGACCAAGGCCCCGCCCACGACTTTCGACGTATCACTGCGGCCACCCGCTTTTTCAGAATTCATCGGCCAGGAAAAAGTCAAGGAGCGCATTCTCCTGATGCTTGAGGCGGCCAGGCAGCGTGGCGATATTCTTGACCACGTGTTGCTTTCGGGTCCTCCGGGTTTGGGAAAAACGACTCTCGCGAACCTGATCGCAAGAGCCGCCGGCACTCAGATGCACACGACTTCCGGCCCGCAAATTGAAAAGGCAGGCGACCTCGCTGGCATCCTAACCAGCATCCAGAAAGGCGATGTGCTTTTCATCGACGAAATCCACCGCCTGCACCCGGCCATCGAGGAATACCTTTACCCCGCAATGGAGGATTACCGCCTTGATATCATCATCGATTCCGGCCCCTCCGCCCGCTCAATACAGATCAACCTGCCCCGCTTTACGCTCGTCGGTGCAACCACCCGCTCAGGCATGCTGACAGCGCCGCTACGTTCGCGCTTCGGACTGATCAACCGGCTCGACTATTATACGATCGACGAACTCAGCGATATCATTGAGCGCTCCGCTGGTCTCCTTGAAATTGAGATCCATCGTGAAGGGGCGGTGGAAATCGCCTCCCGCTCCCGCGGCACCCCCCGGGTCGCCAATGCCCTCCTTCGCTGGGTGCGCGATTTCGCCCAAGTCAGAGGGGCAGGCGTCATTGATCGGGAAAACGCGGCCGGAGCTCTCGGGATGATAGAAATCGATTCCGACGGCCTCGATGAAATGGACAAGCGCCTGCTCGAAGCAATGATTTACAAATTCAATGGTGGCCCTGTCGGCCTCAATTCCTTGGCGGTTGCCGTCGGCGAGGATGCTGCGACCTTGGAGGAAGTGCATGAGCCTTACCTGATCATGAAGGGCTTTGTCCAGCGCACTCCCAGAGGCCGCGTTGCCATGCCGGCGGCATACAAAAAGATCGGTGCGACCCCACCACCTTTGAAACCGGATGATCCGCAAACCAGCCTGTTCTGAATCCAATGTCCGAAAGCCCCGTCAAAAAAGCCGTTGAACGTTGCCGCGGGCTTGGCTTGCGCCGCACCCGGGCGCTGGAGGAACTGCTCGCCACGCTCATCGAAGCGAAGCGCCCCATGACACTTTCCGAACTGGCTTCCTCGGCACGCCTCGCCGACCAATGCGATAAGGCGACTGTCTATCGCCTCCTCCAGCGCCTCACCGGTCACGGAGTCCTGCGTCGCCTCGGTCTCCACGAACGCGCCGCCTATTTCACCCTCCTTCAGCCCGGCAAGCACAGCGACTACCTGATCTGCACCGGCTGCGGGAAAATCGAATCCATCACGGCACCCTGCCCCGTTCACGATCTCGAGGAGGAAATCCGCGAAACAACCGGCTATAAAGGCCTCTATCATGAGCTTGAATTCTTCGGAACCTGTCCGAAATGCGCCTGATACGTGTCACATCGATTTGTAATTCTCTTTGACGAAACCTGCGTGTCGCGATGGTATAGCTCCATGGCCATGACCATTTCCGCTCTCCTAAGCTTCGCCGCTCTTCTCGTAACCGTCTCCGCGCACGAATACGGTTTTCACAAAAACTGGCCCGAGCTCCCTGACGGCATCAAAAACATCGGCGACTCACATGGCGAGATCGATGTCGATTCCGCAGGCCTTATCTACGTCTCGGTCATGGGTGGCGATAAACATGGCATCCAAATCTATTCCGCCGCCGGAAAATACCTTCGCAACCTGCCCAATGCCATGGACAACCACCATGGCTTCAGTATCGTCCGGGAAAATGGCAAGGATTACCTCTTTGCCGCT
>JACMMB010000324.1 GCA_014379305.1 Akkermansiaceae bacterium | reverse complement strand
TGAACATCGAAGCTACATTCGATTGGGACGACATTGGCTCATGGATATCCATCGCGAAGTATCTGGGTAACGCTGACGGCGGTAATTGCTCCAACCAGCCTGTTTCCCAAATCGATTCCGAAAACAATATTGTCTTCAATGCCACCAAAGGCACGCACATCGCGCTTCTAGGTGTCGACGATTTGATTATCGTGCAGACGGAAGATGCGATCCTGATTGCCAACCGCCATCAGGCGGATGCGATCAAGAAACTTTCCGATCTGCTCCCGCAAAACCTGCTCTGAGCTTGCTGGAAAAGCATCTTTGCAAGCACGGCAATGAAAGCGCATGATTGATTCATGATGCGTTTTCTGGTCGCCATTTGCCTTTTTCAATCCTTGGTGGCCACGCATGCCCAGGTTCAACCGGCGGAGCTGCCAAAACAGACACCGGCTGCGGAGCGCAATCTTACATCGCTCAAAACCATTGCCGAACCACTGGCAACCGCGCTCGCCGAGTTGGAGAACCTGCAGAACGAAATCAAAAAACCAGCGACGGAGGACGCGAAGCAGGAAATTCAGAATCGCATCGATGCGGAACGCGAGCGCGTAAAGGAGCTTCGGGGAAATTTCCGCGATGTCTTGGGCGGCTCGGAAGCTGCCGAATATGACGGAGTTTCAGCCGAAAGAGCCGGTGTGCAGGAGCAAATCACCGAACTCGTCCAGCCGATGCTTAGTGAGATCAGGGACGCAACTTCAAAACCACGAGAGCTCGATGCACTTCGAAAATCCTTGGACGTCTGGAAAGAGCGGAACCGGAAAACAGAGACCGTCCTATCCCGCATTGACGATTTGATATCAATCAGCACCGACAAGCCCCTGATTTCGGAACTCCAGTCCGCACGCCGCCTCTGGGCGAGCCGTCAGGCGGGGGCCACCAGCCAGATTGCCGTTATCAGTGTCCAGATTGACGAGCGAACCCGTGACCAAAAATCAATGTGGGAATCCCTGTCCGGTGGCTTCAGCAAGTTTTTCAGAAGCCGGGGAATGAATCTTCTCTTCGCCTTTCTCGCCGCAATTATCGGCTTTTTTGCGAGCCGGAAAATCTATTCGTGGATCCGCCACATCAGTCCTGTTCACAAGAAAGACAAAAACAATTTTACCAGCCGCCTCTCTGATGTTCTCGCGATGGGGACCGCCGTCCTCGTCGCACTCGCAGGCATCATACTCGTATTTTACATCAGAGGCGATTGGCTCCTGCTCACCCTCGTCGTCATATTCCTCATCGGGGTTGCTTGGGCAGGAAAAACAGCTATCCCGCCTTATCTCGAGCAGATCCGCATGATCCTGAATCTCGGCTCCGTGCGTGAAGGAGAACGCGTTGTCTATCTAGGACTTCCGTGGCGCGTTTCCGCTCTGGGTTTCTTCACAAAATTCGTGAACCCGAGCCTTCAGGGCGGAATTCTCAGGGTCCCGATACGCGATGTGATGGCCATGATCTCACGCGTACCTGATGCCAAGGAACCCTGGTTTCCCTCCGAGACCGACGACTGGGTTGTTCTCTCAGACGGGACTTTTGGAAAAACCCTCTCGCAGACTCCGGAGCAAGTGGTTGTCCTGCACCTCGGCGGCAGCCTGAAAACCTACCCCACTAGGGAGTTTCTAGCCCTCTCCCCCGAAAACCTGTCGCACGGTTTCCGCCTTACCGTGTCCTTCGGCATCGATTATCGGCATCAAGCCGAATCCACCTCCACTATTCCCAAGCTCCTGAAATCCTCACTCACCACTACCTTGATTCAGGATTACGGACGTGAGGCCATACGCTCGATCCATGTTGAATTCGCATCCGCCTCTTCCTCGTCTCTTGACTATGAAATACTCGCTGATTTCGATGGTTCGGTGGCGCATAAATACAAGTCCCTCGCCCGCCACATCCAATGCATCTGTGTCGATACCAGCAATGAGAACAATTGGATCATCCCGTTTACGCAAATCACCTTGCATCAGGCAGGGCCCGTGAATCACTCAGAGCCATAATCAAACCACCTCAATCGCCCGCCGTATCGCCCCCTCTGCTTTTTCGGCATCCTCCTGACTGCGTGCATGAATCCTCCCGATTAAATCTCCCCGAGCCACCTGTTCTCCACGCTTGATCAGGCAATCGAAGCCCACTGCAAAATCGATATTATCCGTGGACTTGGATCTACCTGCCCCAAGTTCCAATGATGCCTGGCCGATTGTTCCTGCATCAACCCGCGTCACATTGCCTCCAAACCCGCTACGAATCTCTTTAATCACCGGGGCCTTATGGATTTCCGCTAGTTTATCCAGATCATCCACATTACCGCCCTGCGCCTCCACCAGCTCTCTGAATTTTTTCAGAGCTGTCCCATCATCCAATAAGCGTTCCAGCTCGGCTCGTGAAACCCCCGCGATCTTTTCACTCAAATCCAACACGACTTTCCTCAAATCCAGCGGCCCTCCGCCAGCCAGACATTCCAAGGCTTCAATTACCTCCAGCGCGTTACCTACAGCCCTGCCGGTCGGCTCGCTCATCTCATTGAGGACAGCGAAAACCTCCACTCCCATTTCTTTACCCACAGAGATCATTCCGTCCGCCAGAATCCGCGCATCAGCTTTTGTTTTCATGAACGCACCGCTGCCGAACTTCACATCGAGAACCAGTCGATCCAGGCTCTCCGCCATTTTCTTCGACATGATCGATGCCGTGATCAGGGCAATCGAAGGCACGGTCCCCGTGACATCCCGAAGCGCGTATAGCTTTTTGTCCGCCGGGCAAAATCGCTCGGTCTGACCCATCATCACCACACCGACACGCGCCAAAATCTCCGCAGCCTCGTCCATATCCAGATCAACCCGGAACCCCGGAATTGATTCCAACTTGTCCAAAGTTCCTCCGGTAATCCCCAACCCTCTTCCCGATACCATTGGCACCCGGCAACCCGCACTGGCCACCAACGGTGCCAATACCAATGAAACCTTGTCGCCAATTCCTCCCGTCGAATGCTTGTCCACCACCTTTGGATGACCTTCCGCATGCTTGAAAACCTCCCCGCTGAGAATGATCGCCCGCGTCATTGCCCCCGTTTCCACCGCCGACATCCCTTTGAAATACACCGCCATTCCGAACGCCGACATCTGGTAATCCGCAACCTCGCCGCTCATATATCCGTTTACAAGCAGCTCGATTTCCAGCGCGGACAGCTCCTCTCCCTCCCGTTTTCTCGCGATCAAACTCGGTACATGCATCGCATTTTTGTAGTCCCCGAAACAGCCTCCTGCAAGTGAACCATTCCTACGCACCATCCTTTCCGCTAGCCTGGCACCCCTTGCAATTCATTGTCTGGCAAACTCTTCAAGGTTGAGCCTCACCGCAACCAGGTCTACCATCACCCATGCCCAGCTCCCGTGACCCGGATGAACCGAAGATCTTCTTCCTCCCGAATCTCATGACCGCCTGCAATCTCGCTTGCGGGTTTTTTGCGGTATTGATGATCTTCAAAGGACAGATTGAAGTCCAGCGTGTCTCTGGAGCAACTATTCTGGATGCCAAGGAATACTACGAAATTTCCCGCAAATACTACGAATACGCCATCCTCCTGATCTTTGGTTCCTGTCTCTTCGATCTCCTTGATGGCCGCCTCGCCCGCCTTGGCGGACAGGACTCGCCTTTTGGACGCGAATTCGATTCTCTCGCCGACATCATCTCCTTCGGTATGGCCCCGGCGATGTTGCTTTCCCGCGCCGTCCTTTTTCCACTCGGAAATGTTGGCTGGGGAATCGCCTTGATCTACTTGGTTTGCGGGGCCATGCGACTCGCCCGCTTCAATTGCCTCGCCGCCGTTCCGAAAAAAGAGGGCCATGCCAACGACTTCCGCGGCATTCCCATCCCCATGGCGGCCGGCTTTATCGCCTCACTCACCTTCCTTATTATCGATCTCTACGAAAACGACCACGAAGTCGGGCCGTGGAAATTCGTTCTGGCCGGCGTGATGCTCGGCCTCTCCTGGCTGATGATCAGCGATGTCCGCTACCCGTCGTTTAAAACCATCGATTGGCGCACCCGCGGCACCCTCACCGCCATCCTCGGTGCGGTGCTGCTGCTTTTCATCACGGTCCAGTTTCGTTACATCATGCCCGTCGTCCTGTTCAGCTCTTACCTCGTGTATGGCTTCGTCCGCCCATGGATTTCCCAACGCTGGAGAAAGGAAATCGAAGTCTATTCAGACTCTGAGGAAACCCCTGTCCTACCAAAAGAATAAGCGGCCAATCCTGACCTCATCATGTCTTCCGGGAAAAAATTCAGCCTCGTTACTTTTCTCCTCATCCTTCTGCCCATCTGGCTTATCGGTTCTGCGGCGTTTGCCTTGGTGCATTATTTCAAAAAGGAAAAGTCCGCGATCATCGCATCCGGGAAACGATTCTCCCAATCGGTTTCCTCCGACCTGATCGGCGATGATCTGGGAAAAATCATCAACATCATCGGTGAGCGGAACACAGCGAAGCCCGCAAAACTTTCTTCCACCGCTTCGATGATCCAAGGCCTTCTCGGCCCCTCCAATACCGGATTCCCGATCAAACTTATTGAAGGTCCTTCCGATTTCCAGATCATCCAGGTTACGGTTTTGTCGAAAAACACCGAGGCCGCCCCCATCTGGCTGATTACATCCTACGACTCACCTCCCGGTTCTCGCGGCGCGGAAAAAAATGCTTCCGGCCTCGCTGCCACCCTCGCCACCGCCCAGGCACTCGCCAACGCCGGGCCTGCCCGCCCCATCCATTTCCTCTTCCTGCCCCACGCCAATGATCCCGACTCGCCTGTCATTGAAACCTCCACAGCCGCCTCAAATCTAATCAACGCGGCCCCCACACCCAAGGCCATTCTCTGCATCGAAGCAATGGGCTCGGCCGAAACACTCATTTTGAGCTCCCGCGATACCGAAGCCATTCCTGAAAAAGAATTCAAAGGCCTCGGAAAAATTCTCGGCGCTGAAGTTACCTGCCTTGGAGACGATTTCGACCTAGCCAGCACCCTTTTCGAAATGGACTTCCCGGCCCTCCGCATTGCCACCCGCCCCACCCTACTTCCGGGCGAAAATGATGACAAACTCCCCTTTCCTCCCACCTTGGCAGCTTCCACAGGCCGCCTCATCGAACTTGTCACCCGCCTCGCGAAATAGCGATCCGCTGGTTCCAATCGCCATTATTCCAACTCCAAACATTCACTTGACCCCTGGCCAAAGCTGCCCGACCGAGTTCTAACAATCAGCGAATGACCTCCTCAAGCGATCTTGATATCACTTTCAAATCCCACGCCCCGGGTTACTGGCCTCATTCCGCAATGGAAAACTGGGCCGATCACAAATGGCAGCTCCGGAATCGCATCGATTCCCTTGCCGATCTCGAAGCCCGCCTCAACCTCACCGATGAAGAACGCGCCGGAGTGCTCTTGGCCGGCACCAAGCTGGCGATGGCCATCACGCCGCACTTCTTCAACCTCATCGATAAAAACGATCCCGATTGCCCGATCCGCCGCCAAGTGATTCCCCGGATAGAGGAAGCTTGGACCGCCCCCGAAGAACTCTCCGATCCGTGCGGAGAAGACTCCCACATGCCTGTTCCCGGTCTCGTCCACCGCTACCCGGATCGCGTTCTTTTTTTAGTAACCGACCGCTGTGCCTCCTACTGCCGCTACTGCACCCGCTCCCGCGTCGTTTCAGGCGTCGGCGAGCAGCAGCTCGAAACCCAATGGGAAGCCGCTTTCCAATATTTGGAAAAACACACCGAAGTCCGCGATGTCCTGCTCTCCGGCGGCGATCCTTTGCTTTTCTCCGACGCGAAACTGGACAAAATCCTCACTCGCCTGCGCGCCATACCTCACATCCAGTTTCTTCGCATCGGCACCCGCATCCCGATTTTCCTGCCCCAGAGGATTACTCCCGAGCTCTGCGAAATGCTCAAAAAGCACCACCCGCTCTTCATTTCCATCCACACGAACCATCCCAAGGAACTCACCACCGAAGTCCGCGACGGCTTGATCCGCCTGGCCGATGCCGGCATTCCCTTGGGCAACCAATCGGTCCTTCTGCGTGGCGTCAACAACTCTCCTGAGATCCAAACGGCTCTTGTCCACAAACTCCTGATGTGTCGCGTCAGGCCTTACTATCTCTATCAATGCGACCTGATTAACGGCTCCTCGCACCTCCGCACCGCAGTTGCAGATGGTGTCAATATCATCGAAAACCTCCGCGGCCACACCACCGGATACGCCATACCGCAGTTCGTTATCGATGGGCCGGGCGGCGGCGGAAAAATTCCGATCAACCCGAATTACGTGGTCGATTCCTCGCTGGGAAAAGTCACCCTCCGCAACTATGAAGGGCAGATCTTCGACTATCCGGACCCAAGCCCGATTTCACAAACCGAGATGGACGCCCTCAAGGAAAAGGCACTCTGTAAGTGTTCCTGATGAAATTTTCAGTTTTTCCTCACTCTCCAAGCCGTCAACCACTTCGCGGAAACCTTCTTGAACCCTTTCTTTTCCAGTCTTTCCTCCATGTCTGGAAAATGCGCCGCGCCGTAGAATATACCCAGCCTCTTCCTTCCCGAGGAAATTTCGCGATCCATCACCTCGAAACACTTGGCGTTTCGGTCGCCGATAATCACATTCTCCCCTGCCAGCGAATCGATATGCTTGTCGCCATCGGCCATGGTGTGCATCATTTCCAACTTAACCAGATCAGGCCTGCCCGTAAGGATGCCCCTCATCAATTTCAATGAATTCGGCTGCCGGCTCGGTCTTTCCGCCGCGATGCTCGCTTGCAGCATGATACTCAGAAGCGACTCGCCCTTTTCCTTTTGCAGCGCCTCGAATTCCGCCATTGTAAGATCCGCATGGATGAAATTTTCCTTGGTGTAATCGATCCAGCTACTCTGCCCGGTCAGACCTAGGGCGGACTCCATTGAAAGGTATAGATGTCGCAAACCCGCCAATTTGTCAGCTTCCTCAACCTTGTTGGCCTCATCAGCCGCTTCCGCCCTTTCCATTCCTGCGCCAAGCCGCTCACCACCAACCATCTCAAACAGCAGGACTTCGTATTTTTCAAAATATTGATTCAGAAACTGATAATATTTCTTGTCCGCCAAATGAATCGCACCAATCAAATCCACCCGCACCCCATCCTTTTCGTAGCCGAAAATCGCCGTCTGCAGCCTGGCGTCCTCCTCGCTTTCCTTCACCCGGATGAATTCGCCAGCCCAGCCCTCATCGCCGCTCGCGACTAGCAGGCTTGCAATCATGGCAGCCGTTCGCGCCCACGACATTTTGATCTTCATGGGCTCATTTTCGCATCGTATCCCGTGATTGCCGATGGAAATTTTCTCGTCTATGTTTTTTGTTCATGAGTCACCAACCTGACCTTTCCTACGTCAGCAACCTGCTTTGCTATTCCCGTCGAAAGACGCGCGAAGTGATGGTCGGAAATGTGGGTGTCGGCGGCGATAATCCTATCCGGGTGCAATCAATGATCACCTCGGACACTCGCGATACCGACGCCTGCGTCAGCGAAGTCCTGGGCCTTGTGGAAGTCGGCTGCGAGATAGTCCGCATCACCGCCCAGACGAAAATCTACGCCGCCAATCTCGAAAACATCAGCCGCGAAGTCCGCGCCGCCGGATGCACCGTCCCGCTTGTCGCGGACATCCATTTCAAGCCGGACGCCGCGATGGAAGCCGCCCGGTGGGTCGAGAAAGTCCGCATCAATCCCGGCAACTACATAGATAAAAAGAAATTCGAAGTCCGCGAATACTCTGACCTCCAGTATGAAGCCGAACTTGATCGCATTCGCCAGCAATTCACCCCGCTGGTTCTCCTGTGCAGGAACCTGGGCCGCGCCATGCGGATTGGAACCAATCACGGCTCGCTCTCGGACCGGATCATGAATCGCTACGGCGATTCCCCTCTCGGCATGTGCGAGAGCGCTCTCGAATTCGCACGCATCGCCCGGGACAACGATTACCACGACATCGTTTTTTCCATGAAGGCCTCCAACCCGAAAGTGATGATCGAGGCATACCGCCTCCTCGTTGCACGTCTCGTCGCGGAAGGTCCGGATTGGAACTACCCCATTCACCTCGGAGTCACCGAAGCCGGCGATGGCGAGGACGGACGCATCAAATCCGCAATCGGCATCGGTTCACTCCTCGCCGACGGCATTGGCGATACGATCCGGGTATCGTTGACTGAAGACTCGGTGCATGAAATTCCCGTTGCCCGGGCCATCGCGGAACCATACAACGGCAAAATCCCTTTCACCGAAACCTCCCCGGCTCTCGCCCCATCCTACAATCCCTTCAACTACGAGAGACGTAATAGTTCCGTCATCACGATTCAGGGCCACGAACTCGGCGGGGACAGGCCTGTCCGGGTCTTCACCACCCAGGATCGCTGGAACACACTCGCCCACAAAATCTCCAGCATGGGCGACTTCAAGCCCGAGATTATCCTCGAAAAATCCGGAGCGTATGCCATCGATCCCCGCGATGAGGCCGTTCTTTCCGAGCTCAACTCGCGCACCACCGCCCAACTCATCACCGTGGCCGATTTTATCGATCTCGACCCCATCCATGCCTTCCGCATGTTGGCCTTCAAAGCCGACCCACGCCACCCCATCATACTCAAGGACACACTTCACCCGCCTTCCGGGGAAACGGATTTTCTGCAAGCTCTCCTCCCCGCCTCCCGGAATATCGGCTCGCTGCTTTGCGATGGCATCGGCGATGCCATTCTCATCCGTGGTGAAGCCGCCCCCGGCCAGTCCCTGCGCCTTGCATACAACATTCTCCAAGCGGCGGGCACCCGTATTTTCAAAACCGATTATGTCGCTTGTCCATCCTGTGGCCGCACCCTTTTCAACCTGCAATCCACCACCCGCAAAATCCGCGATGCCACCGGCCATCTCAAAGGCGTCCGCATCGCCGTAATGGGCTGCATCGTCAACGGCCCCGGCGAGATGGCCGACGCCGATTTCGGCTACGTCGGCGGCGCTCCTGGGAAAATAAACCTATATGTTGGCAAAACTGCGGTGAAATTCAATATTCCGGAAAATGACGCCGTCGAGCGCCTCATCGATCTGATCAAGGAGCACGGCAAATGGATCGATGCCCCCTGCCAAGCCCCGGCCACCGTCTGACCCATGGCTGAAACCACCACTCTTATCAAATCCGAGACCGATGTTTCCACCACCGCCCCGTGGAACGTCATCGTTCATGACGATCCCGTGAACCTGATGGCCTACGTAACCTATGTGTTGATCAAAATCTTCGGCTACAACGAAAAGTTCGCCACCACCCTGATGCTTCAGGTCCACCAGCGGGGACTTTCAATCGTCTGGTCGGGTGAACTTGAAAAAGCCGAGTTCTACGCCCAGCAGCTTCAGTTCCACCAACTCAAAACCACTCTTGAACAAGCCTCATGAATGTTGCTCCCACCCTTGAGGGCGGTCTCCGCATCGACCCTGAAACACCTGAAGACTGGCACATACTGCGTGCCATAACCCTCGATGCGAACAGCCACGGCATCGACCTTGCCAGCAGGCTCGGAGGGCTTGTCGCCCACGAGAAACTCGCCGAGGACTGGCAGGAAATCGTCGTTCCCGACCTGCGTGAATCATTTGCCGATGACATCTTCTACATCTCCTCGGCCATCGAGACCGCCTCGGCATTTCCCGGCGATTCCGAATCGCCGATCTTCATCACCCCGGAGGATGCCTTCGTCTGGTATGGCGGCCTCAACCAAGCCCGTCTGGCGCTTGAGGAAAAATACCACTTCGGTAACGATCCCGAATCCGATCCTGCCAACCTTTCCCCGCAACGTCATGAGGCTTTTCTCCGAGGTCGCTTCTACTGCGCCCTGCAGAGTTTCATTCTCAAATACGGACTCACTCTTTGAAAATCACCTTATAGAACGCCTCTGCGGTCACCGAATTCCCATAAGCACTCGGATGGCTCCCGTCATCCACATACAGTTCACTCCCACGACCCGCCTCGAACTCCCGCTCCCAGGCATCGCCCGCCGGCACGATAATCACCCCGCCCGCATTCCGCGAAGCGGCCCGATAGCCCTCCCGCACCCGATCATTCATCGCATGGAAACCATCGCCTTGGATCGAGGGGTCACCGTCACGCCTGCCCCAGGTCTGATATAACAAGGGCACGGCTCCCATCGCCCTCGCCGCTGTTACGAAAAAACGCACCGGCGGATCCATCAACCGCGCCCGCTGCTTTTCCTTCATCGCCGAAATCAAACTGTAGTCCTGAATCACCACGATATCCCATCGGCCACTGCGGAGTTTCTCAAGAGTCGGCGCGTGGTTTGCATGTTTCTTCAAATTCCATCCATCACGGGTCGAGCTACCGACGCGCACCCTCTTTCCTCTCGAATTCGCAAGTTTCCCAAATGCGGCACCTATCCCGGCACTATAGCTGTTCCCAATGAACAGCACCGCAACTTCCTCTTGATCCGCTTTTTCGGAAAGTTGATCCAGCTCCTCGCTCACTGGTGGCAGCGCGCAACTCGACAATCCCAGAAAACTCAAAATCCGACCCAATATCATCAGCTTTTTCAATCGGTGTTCACGCTCTCGGGTGGGCCTCGTCATACACCTTTTTCAATCTTTCCTTCGTCACGTGGGTGTAAATCTGCGTCGTGGAAAGCGAGGCATGGCCGAGCAATTCCTGCACGCTCCGCAAATCCGCACCCGCATCCAACATGTGGGTTGCGAAGCTGTGGCGCAGCTTGTGCGGACTCACCCCGAACGGAATCCCGCACAACTTCAAATACTTTTTAAGCATCTGATCCACCGCCTGCTGGGTGATCCTGGTCCCCCGGATGCTGCGGAACAGCGGGCCGCTCGTTACCGCCGCTTCCTGCCGGTATTTCTGGATTGCCCGCATGGCCGCGCCACCCACCGGCACCAGCCTTTCCTTTCTACCCTTGCCAACGACCTTCACCACCTCGCTGACAAAATCCACATCGGCCACCTCCAGCCCCAGCAACTCCGAAATACGCAGGCCCGATGAATAAAACAGCTCGAGAATCGCCGCGTCCCGATACTTTAGCCAGGGCGGTCCTTTTACCGGCGTCTCTGATTTCAAAGGCATCACCAGCAACTCCTCCATCTGCTTCAAATTCAGCACCACCGGCAGGCTCCGCTCCAACTTCGGCATCAGCACCTCCGCCACCGGACTTTTTGCCATCCCCCGCCGCAACACCAGATACTTGTAAAACGACCGCAGCGCCGCGAAGCGCAACCGTATCGTCGGACGTTTCAGCCCGCGCTTCATCAGCTCATAGAGATGATTGCGGAAATCATCCCCGGTCTCATCCCGCCAACCCGTAAACGCCGGCCCTCTCCAAGCCTCATACTCCTTCAACGCCGCCGCATAATTCCTCACCGTCAACGGCGAAGCATTCTTCTCGGTCTCCTGAAACTTCAGGAAATATGCCACGTCATCTTGCATCGAAACTCCTTAGCAGGGCTGACATCCATTACCATAAGATAAACCTCACAATAATCCGGCTATGGTGTGTCGGAAAGGGATCTCAGTCCGTACCGCTCACAATCCGAGGTGCTTTCTGTCCACGGTCGCCATCTGGATTCGATAACAATTACAAAACCTCTCTCTTCCAGGGCTCTTTTGAACATGTCACCGCGCGACACAGCGAAGGATGACATTGCATATCGACCGCTACAGCTCGAGATAGCAATGAAACGGGGAATGGGCAAATGGTAGAACCGTAACTCGACAATCTGCGAAGGCTTTAACCTGTGTCCCATCCAAGCGGCACGAATCTCAATTGAATCTTCGCGGAGACATATATACCCGAATGGCCATATGGCCGAGCACAGCGCATCGTGAGTCCGAATATGTGTGCTTGCACGCCGTTCTGTGGAGGGATTCATATTGAGCCTTTTTTTCCTAACTATACACAACTCAGCCCGATTCTTTCTCTGCCACGCATGATCAAGCGTAGCGGTTATATGTTTCAGGATTGTTGCGCACATGCTCGCGAAGGCGTTCCCGGACGATTCTGATTTCGAGGTCTTCACGTGACTTGTTGAGAAAGCAGGTAGCGACAGCTTCCGGCGTGGTGCGTTCGGCGATATAGGATTCGTCTTCGCCATACTGCTTGAGCAGGGCTTCCGTCGTCGTGAAGCCGTTGATGTCCAGGGCTCCTCCCGCTGTGACGAGAAAGACGTAGTCGAAGAAGTAACGGGAGGAGTCGGTAATGCGATGGATTTCCGCAGCAGGATGAATCTCCAGCAGGATATCCACCGCAACGTCGGAGTAGCCCTCGCTGACAAGCCACTCGACAGGCATCTCATACAGATCTCGATAACCATCGCTCATGGCTTTGATAAGTGCGGATGGAAAAACACCGCGAAAAAATACCCGCTAAGTAAGATCAATCCCAAGATTATTATTGCCCACCGATAACGGCGTGAACTACTGCCGCGCTATCATTATATGCGATGCCTTGAGTCTCGTCCCAGTAGCTACCGGAACCCTCGACAAGAGGGAGGACAAGTCTTCGAATCGAGATCATGCATAGCACCGATCCGCCTAGCAGCAACGCGCATCCAAACATCGGAAGCAGATATTTAAGGATGCTCGTGGTCTTCATCGTATTTTTTTCTCTCTCCAACGTTAGAGTAATCCCGCGCCGTGATGAAGCTCGAATTTTATCAGATGGCTGTCTCGGCGTCGGGATCTAGGCCTTGTTATCTCTTCTTCGTTATTGGTCCAGGCTGGAATGGTTCGCCATATTGTGGCTTGGGGAGCAGAAGCAGATCGCCGGCCTCCTCTACAAATCTCATGTAGCGCTCAGGAGAATCTTCAGAGCTGAGGTAGAGATTGTAGTCCATGCGTCTCCAATTTCCACTCTTCGATTCGGTACCCTCCTTCATCGTGAATGTCGAATCTTGCTTGAGTTCAATCCGGTAGCCTTCACCTTCCCAACTGCCCCAGGCATCGGAATCAGAATCAATAACTGGGTTCCATTCGTCTATCTCGGGGATAAGGAACGATGCGATCAAAAG
>JACMMB010000323.1 GCA_014379305.1 Akkermansiaceae bacterium | reverse complement strand
AAATTCCGGGGAGAGCCGTCATCCTGCCTAGCAGTGTTCTGTGTGCGCCTCCCCTCTACTTCCAAAATTATCACCCGCAATCTCCCAACCCTTGTCCGCAACCCCATATCCGTTCTCCGCAACCCCAGATCCACCGATCCGTGACACCGGCGCTGGGTGTGCAGAAAACATTTTGGGACTCAAATCTTGCTTACCACCGCCCGCCTCACCCTTCCAGGCGACCTTTTCAAAAACCGCCGTGCCAGATCCTCGAACTGCTCCGAAAGGTCAGTCAGATAAATTTCCAAATTCCCCTCGCCTGCCCCCTTCCTCAGCAGGTTTTTCGCCTCCAGCATCCTTTGCAAATGCTCCGCACAGGTTGTTGCTGAATCTATAAGCCTCACGCCCTCCGGCAAGACCTCCCGCAACACCGGCACGAGCAGCGGGTAATGTGTGCACGCCAGCATCAGGGTATCGATTCCCTTCGCCATCAGCGGTTCCAGGTATTTCCGCAAAATTTCTTTTGTCACCTCTTCGTCAATCCAATTCTCCTCAATCAAAGGCACCAATAACGGCGTCGCCACCCCATGAATCATCAGACCCGTATTGCGCGTTGCCAGAGCGTGTTGATAAGCGTGCGAACCGATCGTTCCCCGAGTGGCGATGATCCCGATTCTCTCCGCCTCCCCATCCGCCAACGCCGCCTCCACTCCCGGCTCAATCACCCCCATGATCGGCACCGGGCAGCTTTCCCAAAAGCCAGGCAGGGCGTGCGCGGTCGCGGTATTGCAGGCCACCACGATCGCCTTCACGCCTTTTCCCAGCAGAAATCCAACATCCTCCTCGGTAAATTGGCGGATTGTCTCCGGACTCTTGGATCCATAAGGCAACCTCGCCGTATCCCCTAAATAAATCACGTCCTCTCCCGGCAACAGGTCCATCACCGCCCTCACCACCGTCAAGCCACCCACTCCTGAATCAAAAAATCCCAACGCTGCTTCTTTCACGCCGCTAATTCTCCCGATCGAATAAAAATCATCAATCACCATTCGAGCAATTTGTTTTGCAAAGTTAGGGTTTGAAGTTTCCCCACCTCTCCGCAAAGTAAATCCATGTCCGCCTGCGGCCCGAAAATGAAACTGGATCCCACCCTTCATAGGGAACAAAAACCCCCGTGGATCAAAGTCCGCCTTCCGAACAACCCCGCATTCTGGTCCACCAAATCCCTTATCACCGATCTCAAACTGGTCACGGTCTGTGAGGAAGCCCAATGCCCGAATCGCTGGGAATGCTGGGGTAAAGGCACCGCGACCTTCATGATCGCCGGCGACAAATGCACCCGCGCCTGCGGCTTCTGTGCCGTTAAAACCGCCAGGCCGGACCCTCTTCAGGATGACGAACCGGCCCGTGTTGCCGAGGCCGCCCGCCGCATGAATCTCAAACACATCGTTATCACCGCCGTCGCGCGTGACGATCTCAAGGACGGCGGTGCCGCCCATTTCCGGGATACCATCCATACCGTTCGCCGGGCGAATCCAGAGATCATCATCGAAGTCCTCGTTCCCGATTTCAACGACCGCGATTGGGCGCTGCAAATGGTCATGGACGCCCGACCGCATATCTTTAACCACAATCTCGAAACCGTCGAAAGACTCACCCCGCTCGTCCGCTCGCGCGCGAAATATCAGCGCTCGCTGATTGTTCTGAAAAAAGCCAGGCAAATGGTCAACGGCCACGTCGCCACCAAATCCGGCATCATGCTGGGCCTAGGTGAACGCCGCGCTGAAATCCTCAACGCCATGGATGATCTTCTCGCCCACGATGTCACCGTCCTCACCCTCGGCCAATACCTCCGTCCCACCCCTAAACACCTGCCGGTTGTCGAATATATCCACCCCGATCAATTTGAGGAATACAAACAGATCGCTCTCGGAAAAGGCTTCCGCCACGTTGCCTCCGGACCCCTGGTCCGCTCCTCGTATCACGCTGCGGACTTCCGTCCCGAGTTCGATGTCCTCCAAGCCGTCGAGTCAGACCTCCGCGCCATCCATGGTCTCGAACTCGGCCCCGAGCACCTGCTCCTCCCCGCCCTGAAGCCATCTCTCGCATCATAAGCCCGTGCCCTGGCTCATCAAATCAGAACCTGAGGTATTCTCGATCCAGGACCTCAAAAAAGTAAAACGGGAACCTTGGTCCGGGGTCCGCAATTACCAAGCTAGAAACTTCATGTGGCACGATATGCAAGTCGATGATCTGGCCCTTTTTTATCACTCAAGCGCCAAGCCTCCCGGAGTCGCCGGGGTTGCCAAAGTCGTTTCCGCGCCGTATCCCGATCCCACTCAGTTTGATGTAAAAAGCGAGTATTTCGACCCGAAATCAACCGCTCAAAAACCCCGTTGGTTTCTGGTTGATTTCTCCCACGTGGCCACTTTCGCTGAACTTCTTCCGCTCGAAACCCTCAAGTCTGACGATGTGCTTAAAGATATGATTGTCTCCCGGAAAGGCACCCGCCTCTCCATCACCCCGGTCGAGAAAAAACACTTCACCCGCATTTTGAAACTCGCCCGCTGCAAAATCTAGTCGCCGGCTTTTTCAAAAAAACCCTGCTTTATTCATTTTCACTCTTGCCAATTAAAGCCGGATCTTCGTTTTCCTCCAGCTTTGGCGCAGGTGGCACAATCCTCGGTCTAGGCTGCCGCAACGGTGCCGCCTTCGCACTCAGCGCATGATCCAGTCCACGGCGTAGTGCGCTGACTTGAAGTCGCCAGCCCTCCGGCACAGCCGAAAGTTCAGGCTTTCCATTGACCACGCCTTCAAAAATCAGTTTTCCCTTTGGATCCACAATCCTCACCGAATCGCCGTTAATTACCCGGCAAACTTCCGCGCTTCCGTTTGCATTCGAGAAGGCGGCTTTCTTCTCTTCGACATTTACCATCCGCAATGCCCCCTCACTTGTTCTCAGCACCGAGTCACTCAGCATCCTGCGGACAATCGCGCCTCCATCCCCTTTCACCAAGCCAAGCTTCACTTTCAGGTCCAGCGATTTCCCCTCCCGGAAAACCGAAACCACCACTTCGTCACCAGGCACAGCCAAACGCAGCAATGTCGCCAACTGTCCTTCATTCACCAGCATCTGCTCATCCATTTTCCAAAGCAGATCCAGTTTTCTGACCCCCGCTTTTTCGGCAGGTCCACCCTGATCCAATGCCGTCACCACGAAGCCAATCCCGGGAGGCAAAGATGGCAGCTGGGTGGTGGTCGTATCGTCCGGTTTGGACACCGCAAGCCCCAGCCACGCCTCACCTAAAATCTCTTTTTCCAAGTCGATAAGCTTCGCCTCTTGGGAAAAACAAATTCCTCCCATTAGAAACAAGCCAACCAACGCACATACGAACTTAGTCATTTTAAAACGAACTCACCGGCACCAAAAACATTTCTTCGCGCGGTTCGGTCAGCATCACCACAATGCCGGTTTCCTCATCCCGCACCTGACTTTCCTCGACCACCCGGATCCTGACCTTACGCATCGCCGATCCTCCGGCATCAACGTATAGGCCTTCGTCACTCATGTTCTCAACCCGGTCCAATTCCGCTAGAAATACCAACTCTGGCGGCAATTCCTGCTTTGCTGCCGGCATGGTCGCGCTCTTGCTTTCACTGACTTTTTCACCCATGGAATGATCGTGAAAACTGATCGAGGAAAAAGCAAACACCGCAGCCGCCGCAAGCCCGGCGGCTGCCGACCATTTCATATAGCTCCTGGATTGAAATCCCACCACCTTTCCATCCCCAGCCAAACAGTCGAGCATGTCCTCGATCCCGGCCTTGCCGGATTCACTCAAGTCAACAGGCATAAGGCGCAGCAGCGCCTTCTCCAGCTCTGCGTGAACCTCCGGATTCTCCATATCAGGCTTCCGCATATCGATCCTCCTTCACCTGTTGCATGCTTCCTGCCAGTTGTTCGAGCGCATATCGATATCTCGACGCGGCGGTATTCGGGGAAATGGCAAGAGTCAGGGAAATCTCGGCAAATGTCAGTCCGCCCCATATTTTCATGACCACCACCTCGCGCAACTTGTCACTCAGATTCTGCACCGCATCCCTCAGAATGAGGGCCTCCTCGTCCTCCTCCATCATTGGATCCAGCCACACATCCTTGAAATCATTGAGAAAAACTATCGACTCCTCACGTTTTTTGCGCCGCTTCTCTGTCCGATGAAGCATCAGCCCCGCAAACCGGATCGTCGAAAAAACCAGCGGCAAATCCGGCGGACTCCCTCCCCGTTCCTGCTGGTAATGCCACATCTTGAGCACCGATTCCTGCACCAGATCCTCAGCATCTTCACGCGTTTTACCCCAGCCTCTCGCAAACAAAAGCAAGCGCGGTCCGTTTTCCGCCAACCATTGCTTCCAGACTTTAGACAAACTCTGCATTCTCCAATGCTTACAATGCCTTAAGTTGTCGAACTTGTCTCTTTTAAAATAGCACTCCGCCCTATCCCACTTTCGTCCACGCCGCGTTGTTCTTCGACGATGTTACGGCCGCCTCGATAAACGCCATTCCCGCCACACCATCCTCCACAGTCGGGAAATCATACCCGCCCGCCTTTGGATAAACCCCCTCGATTGCATCCGTGATCGCCTCTGCCGCAGCAAGATAGACATTCGCAAACGCCTCGATAAATCCTTCCGGATGGCCGAACGGCAGACGGGAATACTTAGCCGCAGCTTCTCCGTTGTAGCCGTTTCCACGCCGCCATATCTCCCTTGGCTTATCCGCGAATTTCACCGCCAACTCGTTCGGCTCCTCCTGATGCCACTCGATCGAAGCCTTCGTCCCATATACGCGGATATTCAGGTTATTCTCATCTCCGGTTGAAATCTGCGAGGCATAAATCACACCGCGAGCGCCGCCCGCATAGCGACAAAGCATCGATCCATCGTCGTCCAGCAACCTACCCGGAATGAACGTATTCAAATCCGCCGCAATCTCCTCCAGCTCAAGCCCGGTAATGTATCTGGCCAGATTTTCGGCATGGGATCCGATATCCCCTATGCAGTTTGAAACCCCGGAAATACTCGGATCCATCCGCCAGTTCGAAATGGCCCCCACTTTCTCCACATTCTCCTCATATGCGGAAATCGCATATCCTTGCGGATACTCCGCCACAATCTTGAGAATTTT
>JACMMB010000322.1 GCA_014379305.1 Akkermansiaceae bacterium | reverse complement strand
TTCCCGCACTATTCAGGTAGGGAACTCCACCTCCATCAGGCTCTTCAAACAGGTTCAATCGAATAATAACCCGGCTTCTTTCGTATAAGCACCAGCCACTACTTCAGCCATGAATTTAAAATCACTCATATACGCCACACTTATCGCTCTTTCAGTGAGCTCATCGGCTAAGGTATCAGTCGATGAAATCAAGTTAGGCCAAAATCTTGGAGGATGGACCAAGCGTGGCGGTAATGCCGCCGAGTATCCACTCTCAGGTGCGAATTATCGCACATATCGACCTGAAATAACTCCCACGCCGGATGGGGGAATCTTTATCTCCTTGCGCATTGACCACGTGCGGGGATGGCTTTCTTCGGATGACCACGCGATTCTCGAAATCACTGTCGGCAAGCAGGGTAGGGTGGTTTCAGCACAATCGAGTATCGCGATTCAGGGCCGATCGGTGACGAGTGATTTAATTCGCGGTGGAACCGAGGCCGGGCAAAAAGCGGCGGGTGTGGATCGTGCGGTTCAAATTGGAACGGAGCTGATCGCAGATGTTTCCGCAAAAATGTTGAGGGAAAAACTCGTAGAAGCAGGACGGGTATCTTTTCCCGCCGCACTTCGTCACAATTACAACCTGCTCTATCAATCCCTTCGCACCGAACAGGATAAAAAAGAATCGGAAACGAATCCCTTGGATACGCCCGTAGAAGTCAGTAAGGACAAAGCCTCGAAAGTAGAACAACTGGAGATCAGTCCATACGGCACTGCCACCAAGCCCGAGCTTCCGGTTCAGGTGGAAGAATAGAATCGATCCGACTTATTGGGAGGTGGCTATTTCCCTGTGACACGAACCTCAGACGCGAATGTCATGCACGAGGATGGAATTTCCGATGGATATCCTTCAAGCCCTTTGCACTTACATGGGTATAGATCTGTGTCGTGGAAATATCCGCATGTCCCAGGAGCTCCTGAATGACACGTAAATCCGCCCCCCCCTCCAGCAGGTGTGTTGCAAACGAATGGCGGAGCAGATGGGGATATACCGCGCTCTCGATACCGGCCATGGCAGCGCGTTTTTTCACTATTTGCCGGATACGCTCCGGTGTGAGTGAGCCTCCACGGATACCGATGAAAATGTGCGAAGTGGTTTTCTTCCCAACCAACTTGGGGCGCTCGTTTTTCAGATAGTCTTCGGCTGCTGCTTTAGCCTTCGTGCCTACCCTGACTTGCCTCGTCTTATTGCCTTTACCAGTCACCCGAAGAAATCCTTCCTCGAAATCCATCCATTCCAGTCGAGCCGCACACAATTCAGCCAAGCGCAGCCCGGACGAATAAAACAGTTCCAAGATGGCCAGATCCCGTCGCCCTAATAAATCTCCGGTTGGTATGGAGTCAAACCATGTTTCGATATCGGCGGGTGATAGAGTCAAGGGCAGCTTGCGCTCAGACTTCGAGGACATTAGCGGCTCAGCCGGGTCCATGACGGTATAATTCTTGGCGGCAAGCCAGCGGAAAAAAATTTTGAGATGGATCGTGGTGAGGCGGATCGACGAAGCTCCAAGACCTTCGCTCTTTCGCGTTTGCAGGAACCCGGCGAGTTCAGATGTACCAATTTCGGCGAGTAAAAGTTTTCGGGATTCCATCCACGCGACAAGGCTGGTCAATGTCTGCGCTACCGAAACTTGGTAGGCCTCGGAAAGCCCGCGTTCAGTGGCAAGAAAGCGAACGAACCGTTTAATTTCACCATTCATTTCCTGAGTGATTCTTAGATGAAACGCATGCTTTGCAATTCCCGAAGATTAACTTTTTCAAAATTAATGACCACCAAATCCTGAAAATGTTCAAAAAAATATTGCCAAGACTGCTTAAAAGTCCTAAGTGTCGGAAATGAAAGCGAGCAAGATATTTAATTTTGCTTGATTAATTCACGGAATCTCTTAGAACCGCAACGAATCTGAACTGGTAATAACAGCCGCATGATCTCGCCAACTCCCTCCATAAGCATAGGCTCGGGCCTTACAATCGGTTACTCAGCACCACTTGCGACCTTTCGAAATGCGGTTGAGCTGACTGGCGGAACGCATTTTCTCCTTGCCCGAAATGGACGTGGTAAATCGACGCTGCTCAGGACAATCGCCCGCAGCTTGAAGAAATTGTCCGGGGATTTCACTACGCGTGGCTTCATGCAATATCTTCCCGAGGACATGCGCTTCGATCCGGAAATCACTCCCAGAATGATTTTCAAAACCCTTCTTTCAAAATCTTCGCACGCTGAAGCATTCGAACTCGCGCAGCGGATTGAACTCGATTTGGACAAGTTATACGGCCAGCTCTCAACAGGGAATCGCCGGAAAACCGCTCTGATCATGGCGGAATTTTCAATCAAGCAGGATCGCGGAAACATCCTTTTGCTCGACGAGCCTTTCAGCGGACTGGATGCCTTCGCCCGCGAAACCTTCGAGCAAATGTGGGAGAAATCCTCCGACCGCGTTCTGCGCCTGGTTTCCTGCCACCCCGATTACGATTCGATGTCGATGCCGAGCGTCTTGTTGATCGAAGGCAAATCCATCAGCCACCACGCGGCGCGGAATCAAAGCTGGTCCCAGCTCAAAGCGCTCCTCAACTAAAGAAATAGTTTTTATAAATAATATGCGCCTCTTCAAATTGACCTTTGCCACCATCTTTCTTCGGAAAGCCTGGGCGATCAGTTTATTTGCCATACTGGTCCTCCCATTCGTGCTTCCACTGATCTCCAGTGCTTCTGAAAAGCCTGTTTTGGTGCAACCAGCGAGAATTCAGGCGGCTTGGGGAACTCTTCTCGTTTGTACGATGTTTTGGGGATTTTTCGCCGCTGCCCGCTTGGGTGAGTCCAACACGCGCTCCGGCACTGGTGAATATTTCCGGACCACCGGATTGTCCGCAACGCGGCAGTTGTTCGAAATCTGGCTCGCTCTTTTCGCTTATATCGTGCCTCTCGCTTTCGCCGCCACCGGAGTCTGCCTGTTCGCAGCTATGCCCAGCGACCCTGCCGAACACGCGATGTGGAGGACGCTGAATTTCCAATATCTCACCCTGTTTCTTCTGGTGGTCGCACCGCTGCTGGCCCTCGCCTGCGCATTGGCCTCACGATTTGGCGGGATCACCGGATTCGGTGTCACCTTTTTCATTACAGTCTACGGACTCTACGGCGTGGGCTACCTCGATAACATGCTGAAACTGGAGGCCAATTCCGCGCTCCAGGCGCTGTGGCTTTACTCGCCCCAATACCGCTTCGCAGACCTCACTCAGCGCCTGTATTTCAAGACCGGCGCCCTTTCCGGAGAGGTCTTCAGCAACATGATCCTCTACTTCACCGCCATCCTCGCAGTTAATACCGGAATTTCCCGCCTTTGTTTCCGCACCAGTGCCAGCGCCTGAGAAAGACCTAACAGTTACACGTCCGATGACAACCATCTCAAACATGATTTCCGTCGCCCTGATAGGCTGTGGTGTGTCCGTGTTTGTCATCAGTTCTCCACCGCTGCTTGAGAATCCGGATAACGTCACCCCGCTTAATCCTCTCGGCATCAACCGCAGTCCCTATGGGGAAGTCTTCGCAATGGCCATGCAAGGTCCGATTGATCGCTATTGGCATGGCATGGACAACTCAAAACACACCTGTGATGATCCTGAAAGTTGCTCACATCATCATTTGAAAGCCGATGATGACCTGGCCATCGATAGATACACCGGATTTAATGACCGCCTTCGCCATTTCATCGATGGCATGGGTGAGGGTCTGCAGGAGCGGACCAATCCGAGATCCGCCACTGCCGGGCATAAATTTTTCATCCGCCGTGGCGTCGAGGACAAGCTCCGCTTTGCATACAATCTCGACCCGTCACATTATGGAAATTACAACGCCTATCACTTCTTCCTCACCGAGCCGGAGTTGGGCACCCGTCCGTCATTGACTCCCGTGGCAGCGAAACTTGCCCATGAAACCATTCTCTATTGTCTTAGTCAGCGCACGGATCCAAGACAGGCACTGACCGCTGCCTCCGCAGCGGGGAACGTCATCGAGCTGATGTTCAATGATCGCCAGGTCAATCGCGATTCACCGAATTTCAGCACGCGGCAGATGCGTGATGTGCTCAAAGTCATGGATCAGGCGATTGGTCTTTATTCCCATCTATCACAGCAGTGGGATGAACAGGGGCTATGGAAGAATCTATCAGAACTTCGCCTCCACGAGGCGGAGGAGCGCTTTTCTTTTATCCTGAAAATCCGTGAGAGCCAGGAAGAGGCGATCCGTCGCCTTGAGGGCGTGCCGGACGAACAAAGATTTAGTTCACAGGACAACAGCGACACCGAGTTTCGCGCGAGATAATCCCATCATGCACGCCGTCCAATCACCGCCCTTACCTCCCAGCTTTGCGCCGGCGCCATCCGCCATCCGCTTTGGTAAAGGCATGTCAGGCCGTGATATATTGGGGATTATATTCCGCGTCTGCCGGGAAATGCGCGTATCCGATATCCAGATGCGCTCGGAGCGTCCCGTTTATATCCATACCAACAAAGGGATGGAGAAACTCGATTTCCTCGGCGTGCTCTCAGCGATCCATATGGACGAGGTCCTTAAAGAGCTCATTCGCAATCGCGAATCCGCGTCGCACGGTTTTGGAACAGTGCAGTCCATGGATCAACGGGTCGATGAAAAAATCAGCCTTGCAATCAATGACTTCGCCGAAAGCAAAGTCGCCGATTTCTCCTGCGATGGAGTGCCGATGGGAGATAATGGTGAGCGCTCCGGACGACTTCGTATCCAGGCGCACCTTTCATCTTCAGGCCTGGGCGTCACCTGCCGGATTCTCAACGATTTCATCCCGGAGCTTGAAAGTCTCGGGATCGATCCCGATACCACGGACACTCTTCGTCACGGGATTCTGAAACGCGCCGGTCTATGCCTTGTTACAGGTCCGACCGGTTCCGGCAAATCCACCACGCTTGCCTCACTGATTGATTGGCTCCGCCGCAATCATCCCAAGCACATCGTCACCGTAGAGGATCCGATTGAATATCAATACCCTGACGATATGGATGATCCGGTTTTTCCCGGCCATCGCACCCCCTCTCCATCCATCGTCACGCAGCAGGAAGTCGGGCGGGATGTTAGAAATTACAGACAGGGTCTCAAGGATGTTCTCCGCAAAGCCCCGCATGTCATCCTGCTGGGAGAAATTCGTGACCGTGAGGCTATGGAAACCTGCATGGAGGCGGCGCAAACAGGTCACCTTGTTCTGTCGACGCTGCATACCACGGGAGCAGTCAAAACCATCGGACGCATCCTTGAACTTTATCCCAGGGAAAGCCATTCCTCGGTGTTGTCCCGGCTGTCCGAAATTCTCATTTTCATCCATTCCCAAGGCCTGCTCAATGGCATTCAGAAACGCGTCCTTACCTACGAATTTCTTCAAAACAACGATGATTCGGTCGCCTCGGCGATCACCAATTATGATGGCGGCGCCCGCTCGTTGGAGGATGTCATACGCCGTGCCGGAAATATTCAATGGGATGCCAATCTTCAGCGCCTGCTCCGCAACGGACTTATTTCCCACGAAACCTTCGAGTCGTCAAAAATGAACCGCAGCAGCGAAGACACTTTCTAACATTTCTGAAAATTTCCGTGACCTGCCTCTCTGGCCTGTCTCTGAAAACAAAACAAAAACAAACAACACAAACAAAACATGAAACTGACACACACCCAAAACATGAAAGCAGCTAAGTCCGGCATGACTCTTCTCGAGCTCACCGTCGTGATCCTGGTCTTGCTCTCACTCATCTCGATCCTCTTCATCGGTGCTCGCGCCTGGAAGAAGGGTTCGGACCGTGCCGCAGC
>JACMMB010000321.1 GCA_014379305.1 Akkermansiaceae bacterium | reverse complement strand
GTTGCTTGCGGATACCTCATGATGGAAAAAGTTCCCTTGCTGCAATGCAGTCTCGCCGAAGACGGTGACAGCCTCACTTTGCGCAGCCAAGCCGATGACATCCGCCGCCCCAGGATTAAGGATCGTCGCATACTGGTGGGAAGGATCCGCAAGATATGAGGTTTCCCTCAGGCCATGTCCTTGCTCATCACCTCCCCGACCACTGCCCAACCGGTTTCCGACACCATCATAGGCCCAGTCAAAACTTTGTCCCGCGAGCACAGCAGCGCCTTCTGCCTGGCAGCGGGCCGATGCCAACTCCCCCGCGGCGTTGTATCGATAGATCTGGTGTGTCCCATCTTTGGAATCGACCTTTTCGATATTGCCAAATCCGTCGCGGTGAACGCGATCATCCGAATGCAGTTTGAAGGGGCCTGAGGTTTTGCCGTTATGATAGGAAATTCTCTGCAAGCGCAATAGATTGTCGTACTGGAGCGTCGCAACGAGAACAGGGATCGAATTCTCGGCGAGGCCGATCTGCGAAACGTTCTGGTGCAGCGAATCGTAATGATATGAGGCGGACTTGCCGCCGCTGGCAACCGAAGTGACGCGGCCAGCTGCATCATAGCCGTACGAAATTTCATGCAATGGAAGACCACTTCCCCCTTGAAACACGCGGAGGCTGGCCAATCGGCCGATGAAGTCACGGGTGCGCGATGCGCTCCAGGCACTTGAAAACACACCGCTTTGATAAGCCTCGCTGGCAAGTTCACCCCAACCGTCATAACCCAGGTTTCTCCCGCCCGAAGCATCGATGATCCGGTGCGGCCGACCGCGCTGGTCGATTTCGCTGAAAATCACCGGATGGGTGCCATCGCTATAATCGATTCCGACCTGATTGCCCGCCGGATCATACGAATAGTGAATATCCACACCACGGGCCAACGATTTGGTCTTTAATCGGCCGCCCCCGGTGTAGGCAAAGCTCTCGCCATTTCCCTGGCCCGGCGAGGGACTTTTGTATCGCTTCGCGACAAGCCATCCGCGGTCGGAATCGTATTCCCATCGCGTCATCGAGGGATGCGAGCCATAGGTAGTCAGCGTCTCCACCCGATGGGCCGCATCATAGGTATAGCTGGTTCGATATCCCGGGGAGCCCAGTTGCTCACGGACATTGCCGTCCGGCCAGTAGTGGGTGATGCGGGCGTTCGATACCACGGCTCCATCATTATCCAAAGAGTCCGGTTCATCGTTGAGAATCGTCCGTCCGCGCTCGTCATAGGAAAAGATTGAGACCCTGCCACCGACGTTGACCATTGAAACCAAATCCACGTATGGGGAGACGTATTGGCAAGTGGTGGCAGGCCCCCGCGAATCCGTGATCTGAACGGGTCGCTGCATTAAATCATACGAATAGCTCCGCTGAAAGAGCTGGGTTCCGTCCGATGACAAACCGGTTTGTCCGACAAGAAGGCCGCCATCGAAGCGTTCGATCGTTGAAGTCCCGTCGGCTGTGGTGTTGGTGATTTCCCACTGACCCGGCGCAATTTCCCGGCGAGCCCACTTGCTGGCAGCGGTTTCGGCGCCGCCATACACAAAGGACTCCGCGTTCAAGCCATCAACAGTGGTTTCGCCACGCGAGCGCCTGACTTCCGCACTGGCTCCCTGAGCGTCCGACGATCGACAGGCTTCTTCCGTCCATTGCACGACATCACCGCTTGCGTTCAAACCCACTCCCTCGCGATGGATGGAAATTTCATCCACCGTGAAATCAATCAAGCCGTTGCCATTGCGATCAATCGCGGCGATTTCCACTCCCGTCCCGACGGAATGAGAATACATGCGGGTAACACTATCAGGGTCCACTGCCTTGATGACACGGCCGGTTCCATCGTAGAAGAAAATGGCGCTGTCTGGGTGGCCGTCTCCATTTTTGTCGCCTGCAAAAGTGATTGCGATGTCACGGCCGGCCCAGTCCTTTTGCGTTGTCCGACTCTCGAAGGAAGCACCTGTGGATGAAATTATTGAAGAGGTTTCCATCACTCCCGTGGCATTCACCGCGTAGGCCATGCGTTGACCCGCAACCAAAGAACCCCTCCGTTCCCGCAGCCTGCCGTCCGGGAAATATTCCTCAATGAGCGTTGCCGCGACTCCCTGATCATCGGAGGTAGCGGGTCCGACATATACCACCCGTTTCCCAATGCCAGGTTCAGGGCAATGGATTGTCTGCGTGGCGGAGGAAATCAAGCTGCCATCCTTGGGTGACCTGTCCAGATGAAGAACCTCGACACCTGTTAGATCCCGGACCGTTTCCGATACTTCATTTTCCGGAAGGGCCCCTGGAACAGCAGAGGGCAGCCCCTCGGCAAAACGATGGAAGTGAGTGACCAAACCATCCCAGGTTTTCTCCTCGGAAATGCCATTCCGATGGGTTTTCCAACGGCGGCCCAATCCATCATAGTAATGATAACTCGCGATGCCATCCCGGCCGGTCTCTTGTGCGAGTCCGCAGCAGGAGTAGCTGAAAGATTCCAAATAGACGGGGCTCTGTTTGTTGCCCGCGAAAACGTTCACGCGCTCGGGCCGACCCATGGGGTCTTTTGCCACCGTGATTCGTTCCTCCACCCGGTAGGAAACCCCGCTGTGAATCCGATACAAGACAGTTCGTTGCACATCACCTGACGGGGTCAACACGCGAATGGATTCCGTTCCGTTGAGGAGGAAATGTCCGGTGTTGGGATTTTTCATACCCTCGAAAACCGTTTCCGTAAGGAGCCCACTGGAAACCGAACTGATCACCTTCCGGACTGAGCCATCCGGATAGGTGGTTTCCATGGCGCCGTTGCTGTCCGTTGATGTCGTCACCAGCGGCTGCCCGGCCGCTGATGGATAGACCTTTTCAATTCGTGAACCAGCGGTCCCGATGACTTCCTTTTTTGAAATGATGAATCCCGCGACCCACACCTCTTCAAGGCTGGTGAAAGTGCCAGCCAGGTATTTTTTGTGGATGCGGGTTTCCTTGGCGAGGGACGCCCCAAAGGCTTCCTTGATCACATCGACTTGGCTATAGCCCGGAAGATAAGGATCATTGGAAAAGTATTCGTATTGTCGGATCAAACCGCTGGGAAAAACCTCCTGCTTCAGCTTTCCCATGGAAGCCAAACTTGGGTTCGATGAAGCCGCTTCATCATAGTCGTAATAATCGTGGCGCGTCTCCAGGCTTGTTCCGTCAGGATCCAAAATCGAACGCACAAGCTCCCAACCCCAATGAAACTTGTGCTCATGAATTTCCTCCAGAGCGATCGTTTTCCACTGGTCGTCAGCTCCTTTTTCTTCTGTCCGACGCCGGGTGATCCTCGCTTTGGGATCATCCGAATGGATTTCTTCCTTGGAGGTCTGTCTCAAGCCGGATTCCTCCATGGTCCATATGCCGGCCGCCGGATTGGCATAGGCGTAGGTTCTCGAAGCACCATTCCCAAGCTCCGTCACCCATACAACCTCGCCGATCTTTTCGACTGAGACTTTCCGATAGACAGCATCCACTGGATCCGTCCGCGGGTCATCGATGTAAGTGAACTGGATTTCAAATCGATTGGCATCTCCGGCGGACGGTGCCGCTGTGACCGACGCAATCGAATTTCCAGTCATCACGGATGTGATAACTCCACTTGCACGATTGACTGTCGAAGCATCGGCGCCGGTTCTACCTACGAATTTGAGCGCTGAAGGCCCGGGGTTTGCCAACACCTCGCTGTCGAAAGTGAGTTCGCTCGATTCTTTGCCAAAGGCGAAATCACCAAGAGGAATTTTCAGATGGATTGAGTTGAGTTCCGCCGAAAGTCTGCAACCCGCTGCCCCGCAGGGTTCGCAAGGCTTCTTTTCAAAATTCCACGAGGCATGATTCTTGTGAACAATCATTCCGTTACGCGTCCACAAGATGTCCACCACACCCGAAAACCCATGAATAAAGGGGTTGACCGTGAAACCCGACAAATATTGCTCCAACGAGTTGTCGTGATAGGAAACTCCTGAAGGAGAAATCAACATATCGACAAAATCGAACGAAGAAAGCGAACCGCCCTCGAACGAATGGGGATTTACCAACGTGAAGTAGGCAAACGATGCAGTTGGAATTTGGTTGGGCGCCGCCTCATTGATGAGCACGATATTGTCACCCTGGGACATCATCCGTCCGGAATCATTGGGTTCCCGTTGCGCGATATAGTTGAAATAGCCGGTGTGATTCAGCATTTCGCTGAGATCGGTGATCCCATGATCGTCATAGGCACCGCCAGAACCGGTGGAATGGGCACGTGCCACCTGCCCGGATTGCATTACGAGCGCAGAAACAATTGCTGAAGCCAACCCAGGCGGAATTTTCATAGTTCTAGTTGGCGAGTGCAGGGAGGATGGCTTCGAGGGGAGTTAATATCTCAAACACCGGCACTGCCGCAGGTGAATTTCCAATCGCCTCGTTGACCACATCGATGGGAATGAAATCGACAACAAAGGGCTCGCCGTTAGAACCACCCGCCCCGATCCGGCTTTCCACAAACTGGCGCGACCATACGGCGCCATTGGCAAATACGATTGCCTCCAAGGCAGAGGACCGGTCATTGGTCGCGAACCAAGCTTGGATCCTGACACTATCGGAACCGGTGCCGTATGCGATCAGAAGGTCATTGCCCACACGGGAAACCACCAACGACCCCGGCAATATACCCACGCCAAAGACAAGCTCATTGTCTTCACCAGTGGATTGGCTCACCGGTTCGATGACCACATCGGCGCCTCCGGCAAGGTTGATGAAATAGCGGTCATTTCCATCTCCGCCCGATAGAGTATCATTTCCCGTCCCTCCGACGAAAAGATCCGCTCCATCGTTGCCTTCAAGGGTGTCATTCCCCGTGCCACCGGCAATAAGATCCGCTCCAGCGCCACCGCTGAGAACGTCGTCTCCGCCAAGTCCGATAAGCAGGTCATTTGAAGCCGTCCCGATCGCGGTATTCCCTGACGAGTCAGGTCGGTTGCTGAAGCGGAATGTGCCGCTACCTTCGACCGATAAGAGCCAACGATTGAGAAAAAGGGTGCTGCCCATAGCTGAAGACCAGTTTGCGATGCCAATTGACTCTTCCGATTGGGTCGCACCGGAGAGAATTTTGACCACCAATTTTG
>JACMMB010000001.1 GCA_014379305.1 Akkermansiaceae bacterium | reverse complement strand
TGGCGGAGAGGATGTTTCACTAAAGTTCATTTCCGCTAAGGCGTCGGATCGGAGTCAGCCATGAGATCAAGCCACACATCCACTGCCTCCGTGCCAGGGGGATAGGTCATGCGTGTGGGGGTTTGCGTGGGTGAGCTTGGGACTTGCGGGGGTGGGGGGCTTGGGGGATGGTGGCGGTATGCAAGCGGTGACGGACAGGTTGAAGAATTTTTTGCAGTTTGTGGCGATCAAGTTGATCGATGAGCCGGCGAAGGCGCAGCTTAAAGTGACGGAGCTGGGGCCGAAGCGCTTGCGGTTCAAACTGGTGCTGGCGCGGGAGGATGTGGCGATGCTGATCGGGCGGAACGGGTTTACGGCCTCAGCGATCCGCAGTGTGCTTAAAGCGGCGGCGGAAAAGGAGGGGGTGGTGGTGACGCTGCAGATTCACTCGCATGAGGAGGAGGCGGAGTTCCAAGCGAGGGGGGTTTAAAATAGTTTGAGTGAGGGGAAATCCATATTCCGGTCTGGAAATGGATGTAGGCGGGTGGAGCGGGAAGGGAGGGAATTTCGCTTTTCCGAGATGGATGGGGCTTGTGCGTGGCATGGTGGGTGCTTATTTGAAGGTTTAGGAAAGCCCTGATTTTTTACTTATGTCCATCCATGTCGCGCTGCATCACCGAACGAGTTACGAGTATGATCGGATGGTGGAGCATGGGCCGCATGTGGTGCGGCTGAGGCCGGCGGCGCATTGCCGGACGAGGGTGCTTTCGTATTCGCTGAAGGTGGGGCCGGGGGATCATTTCATCAATTGGCAGCAGGATCCGCAGGGGAATTATCTGGCGCGGCTGGTGTTCAATGAGCCGATGGCGCGGCTGGATGTGGAGGTGGATCTGGTGGTGGAGATGGCGGTGCATAATCCGTTCGATTTCTTTCTGGAGGAGGCGGCGGAGAATTATCCTTTCAGCTATGATGCGGATTTGCAGCGGGAGCTGGCGCCGTTTCTGGAGGTGGAGGATGCGGGGCGGCGGGTGAATCACTGCATCGGCTATTTCAAGAAAAAGACGGGGCGGACGATCGATGTGCTGGTGGAGCTGAATTCGGCGGCGCAGAAGGCGGTGGAGTATAAAATCCGGATGGAGCCGGGGGTACAAACGCCGGAGGAGACTTTGGAGAAGGCATCGGGATCGTGCCGGGACTCGGCGTGGATGCTGGTGAATGTGCTGCGGGGGATGGGTTTGGCGGCGCGGTTTGTCTCGGGATATTTGATCCAGCTCAAGGCGGATGTGGAGAGTCTGGACGGGCCGAGCGGGTCGGAGGTGGATTTCACGGATCTGCATGCGTGGACGGAGGTTTATCTGCCAGGGGCGGGCTGGATCGGGCTGGACCCGACTTCGGGTCTGCTGGCAGGCGAGGGACATTTGCCACTGGCATGTTCACCGCGGCCCAACAGTGCGGCGGCGGTGACAGGGGGGACGGAGGCTTGCGAATCGACGATGGAGCATGAGATGAGTGTGCGGCGGGTTTA
The DNA here is from genome assembly GCA_014379305.1 of Akkermansiaceae bacterium. Taxonomy (GTDB): domain Bacteria; phylum Verrucomicrobiota; class Verrucomicrobiia; order Verrucomicrobiales; family Akkermansiaceae; genus Luteolibacter. The sequence continues at coordinate 1,775 of JACMMB010000001.1, read as the reverse complement.
TGAATCGCCGCGGACGACTTTGCCTTACACGGATGATGAATGGTCGAGGATTGGGAAGATGGGGCGGGTGATCGATGAGGAGATGAAGCGGATGGATGTGCGGCTGACGATGGGGGGGGAGCCGACGTTTATCTCGATGGATGATTTCGACGGGGCGGAGTGGAATACGGCGGCGCAGGGGCCGACGAAGCGGAAGCTTTCCGATCAGCTGATCAAGCGGCTGCGTGGCCATTTCGCGCCGGGCGGGATGATGTTTTACGGGCAGGGAAAATGGTATCCGGGGGAGGAACTGCCGCGGTGGAGCCTGGGTTGTTACTGGCGCAAGGACGGAGTGCCGATGTGGACGGATGACTCCCTGACTGCGGATGAAACAAAGGATTACGGTCACGGGCCGGAGGAGGCGGAGCGTTTCAGCAATGCGCTGGCGGAGGGCCTGGGGATCGAGCCGAAGTGGCTGATCAAGGGCTATGAGGATGCGTTTTACTACATGTGGAAGGAGCGGCGACTGCCGAGCAATGTGGATGTGCAGAAGTCGAATCTTAAAAACCGGCTTGAGCGGGAGAAGCTGGCGAAGGTTTTCGACACAGGTCTGAATACGGTGACGGGGCATGTGCTACCGCTGAAGAAGCTGACGATTTCCGGGAAAAAGAAGTGGACGAGCGGGCCGTGGTTTTTGCGCGATGATACGCTTTTCCTGCTGCCAGGGGATTCGCCGATGGGGTATCGGCTGCCGCTGGATTCCCTGCCATGGGTGAAGAAGGAGGATTTTCCGTGGACGATTCCGCAGGACCCGACGGCGGATTATGCGCCACTTCCCGGCCGGGATGCGGTGATGCAGATCAGGGGTCATGAGGATGCGGGACGGATGGATGCGAGGGCGGGTCAAGCGCTTGCGGGGGCGGTGCCGAGATCGGCGCATGAGGATTTGCTAGCGAAGCTTTCGCAGGTGGAATCGACCCTGTTGCTTAAAGAGCCGGGGCAGCAGGAAAGTGCGAGCTGGATCACAAGGTCGGCGCTGTGCGTGGAGCCAAGGAACGGGCGGCTCTATGTTTTCCTGCCACCGGTGGATACGACGGAGGATTTCCTGGAGATGGTGGCGGTGATCGAAAAAGTGGCGGGGGATCTGAAGCTGCCGGTGATTTTGGAAGGGACGCCGCCAGCATTTGACCCGCGGCTGGAAGTGGTGAAGGTGACGCCTGATCCAGGGGTGATCGAGGTCAACCTGCAACCGGCGGCGAGCTGGGATGAACTGGTGCGCAATACGACGGTGCTTTATGAAGAGGCGAGGTTGTGCCGTCTGGCGACGGAGAAATTCATGGTGGATGGCCGGCATTGCGGGACTGGCGGCGGCAACCACATCATTATCGGGGGCGAGACGCCTTCGGACAGTCCGCTGCTGAGGAGGCCGGATTTATTGCGGAGTATGATTACGTTTTGGAATCATCATCCGTCGCTGAGTTATCTTTTCTCGGGCTTGTTTGTCGGGCCGACTTCGCAGGCACCACGGATTGATGAAGGGCGGAATGATTCGATCCATGAGCTGGAGGTTGCTTTCAGGACGCTGGAGGGAGAGGGAAATGCGCTGCCGTGGAAGGTGGATCGGGCGTTCCGGAATCTATTGATCGATGCGACCGGGAATACGCATCGGGCGGAGTTTTGCATCGACAAGCTTTATTCGCCGGATAGTGCGACGGGAAGGCTCGGGCTGCTGGAGATGCGGAATTTCGAGATGCCGCCGCATTCGCGGATGAGTTTGGCGCAGCATCTGGTTTTAC
>JACMMB010000320.1 GCA_014379305.1 Akkermansiaceae bacterium | reverse complement strand
CGCTGTTCACCGCCGGCAGGAGCAGGGCCGCGAGAATGCCGATGATAGCAATCACGACGAGCAATTCGAGTAATGTAAAGGCGCGTTTGGAGTTCACGGTCATTCGTCCTTCTATCGATGGAACAGTAGCTTGGGGCAAAGCCTATGGCGCAGCAGCGCATGGCTACGCGGCATATCAACGTGAAGTCTCATGCTTAATAAAATCACCGACGTTAAATTGGATACCGTCATACGGGGGAAATCCACTGCTGATTTTGTAAAAGACGGTCAGCCTGCTCGTGGACAGGTGAACTGGATCAGTCATAAAATAAACCACTACGGCATCCGCTGTCTGCTTCGACGGCGCTAACGTCGCCGATACAAGTGTCCGCTCCCCAGATGTGATCTCCAATTGGACCGAGCTAAAGGTCTGTAGCTTGCCCTTGGGCGTAAACTCCAACCAAACCCCTATCTGATTTGTCCCGACCATCTCCGTCCGAATACTAGCCCCAAAATCTTTGGCGGCTCGCTCTTTGGAAACCGGTTCTATCATAACCGACGCATAACAGCGGGACGATGCGAGGAATAACAATGTCAGCAATGAAACAATTCGTATGGTCTTCATATTATGTGTCATTTCAATATGTCTTGGTCAACTTGATGCGCTCGTCCATCTGCCCAAAACAAAACTGACAACCTGATCTTCTGACCTTGACTGTCAGGTGGGGCAACCCAAATCTCTGTGATCACATCCTTGCTTCCTTCAACAATGCTGCCCTGTGGTTTTCTGAGTAACTGATAAACCTCATCCCTACTCATGCCAACGTGTATCTCCTGATACTGCGACGCTGCGCCTTCCAACTTTTGCACGGACCTGGCAACGGCTTGATGAACTACCGAACCGAGTTCCAGGCTGACTTCCTGACTCGCAAAGCCGGGACCGCTCGGACCTGCCGGCCTGTAAACCGCCACAACTTTGTACGTTTTGCCCGGACTCAGGTCGTAATTCAACCATGCGCTTCCGGTGACGAAATCAAGCCCTTCAAAATGGTGCGCGTAGCTCGCGCGGGGCGACAAGGTATGCCGGTCGAAGCCCGGGTCTGCCTTGCCACGAAATGTCGGGGCGACTGGATTGCCGAGTGGATCGAACACCAGGAAAGCAAGCACCCGCCGGTTGCGCGGGTTTTGAATGGTCAACGGGGCGGCGCTCGGATTTTTAACAAGCAGATCGCCGGAAACCTTCACTGCGCTGTTCGTGCCAACCGTTGCGGAAAGACTGAGTTGCACTTCAAGGGTAGCGCCTTTGGGCCACTCAGTGTCGCCCGATTCACCGACTGCGGAGGCCACCACCGGCAGCCAGGCGGCCAAAACAAAAGACAGGCGCTTTAGTTTCTTCATGTCACGGTCGGACGGGATTCGTGTCATAACGCTCCTGTCATTGAAAAATTGTTTCACCAAGTTGGCTGCCCAGTTAGTTTTTGCTCTCCTCGACGACGAGCATTTCGACCTTCTCGCGGCTCGGCACGATATCGAGGCCGAGTTGGTCGTGAAAGGCCCGTCTCAATACTTCCTCGTCATAGGCAAGTTTCCCATCCTTCATGACAGGTTGGATGGAAAGATCAAAGCGATTGGTTGAGGCCGTTTGGACCAGCACCGGTTTCCCCTGCTGCCCTTCGATATTCTGGGCGATGTCCCAAAGTGAAAGCTGTCGCCACAACGGGGGTTGTCCTGTGGTCTGGGTGGAACTGATCGAACCGGTGGTAGGCGCGTGTTTTTCTGAATCGGCTGACGTCTCCGGAGTTTTGTCCTTGATCACCAGAGCATCCACTTCGCGGACCTCGCGTCGCACGGTCAGGTGAAACTGCTTTCTGATTTCCTTTTGCAGTGCTCCCAGCCCGTCCGGCACGGTCAACAACAGGTCATATCTTTCCTTGGGCAGATTCGGCGGCAGAACCATTCGGGCGGGTCGCGGCCAGTAATTGCCATCCACCTTGAAATCGCAGGCGTCTGCCAGTAAATGTTCCAGCAGTTGATTTTTCAATCTCATCCGCAACTGCCCCATCACATGGGTGACGTCGCGGCCCAGGCCCTCACGGTCAAAACGGGTCGGCCGAAGTATCAAGAGCGGCGGAAGGTGGGCCAGATTCCGGGAGTTCCACAGAGATTCATCAGCGCTCGACGTGCTGACCTCTTTAAGCAGGACTGCTTTGGCGGAATTTTTTGCAGGTTCAATGACCAGCATCTCAATCCGCTCGCGCGCGGGCACGAGTTCGAGACCGAGTTGTTCGAGTAAAACTTCTCTCAGCGAACCGAGAATTAACGGATAGCGTGCCGCCTCCCAATCCAGATAGATGTCGTAATTGTTCGTCAATCCGGTTTGATCAATCACCGGTTGATGGAAGATTCTGCTTTCCAAAAACTCTCTGAGATCCGAAATGGGCATGTTGGTGACGTGAAACGCGTTCCCGCCATACAACCACCGAATGCTGCGGTCTGTCGCTTTGCCAGGCCGCAATCCTGGCGCATCGGGGATTTTGACTTTGAGCAGCAAGACGTTCATTTCCCGCATTTCGGGATGGGCAACGAAGCCAACCTCCTTCTCGATCTCGTCTTGAAAGGCCTTTCGCGAACAATCCGGCAGGGTGGCCTTGAAATCAAAGTTGGTAAGAGGCAGATACTAGGGTGGGATCATTCGTGTTGAGCTTAAGTCATAGGCAGCAGTCAACAGG
>JACMMB010000319.1 GCA_014379305.1 Akkermansiaceae bacterium | reverse complement strand
TGGCGGCAAGAACATCAAGGGCATCCAGGCCGAGTCCGGCGCCGAGATCAATATCGAGGACGATGGCACCGTGCACATCTACGCTTCCAAGCAGGAAGGCCTCGACCGCGCCAAGGCGATGATCGACCGCATGTTCCAGGAAATCGAAGTTGGCAAGGTTTACACCGGCAAGGTTGTTTCAATCACCCAGTTCGGTGCCTTCATGGAAGTGCTCCCCGGCAAAGACGGACTCGTCCACGTCTCCGAACTCGCCGAAGGCCGGGTGGATAACGTCGAGGATATCGTCAAAAAAGGCGATTCCATCACCGCCAAGTGCCTCGGAGTCGACGAAAAAGGCCGCGTGAAAATGTCCCGCCGCGCCTGGCTCCGAGACCAGAAGGCCGCTGAGCACGAAGCCCAACAACCCGTCGCCGCCGAATAAGGAGTCGCAGCCTTACTGTCGCTCTTCTCTCCCAGCCATCAAACCGGGGTCCTCACAAGGACCACCGGTTTTTTGTCTCTTTAAAATAGCTGGGGCATTCCTGCCCCAGACCGTTGCAGGAGGCGTCTCGCCTACCGAACCTTCCGATCCGTCTCCATTTAAAACATTGATTTGTGTTACAAACCGGCACACATTCCCGCTATGGCAACCTTGCAAAACGATCACCGCCGTTCGGATCGCCTCGTCGCCCGGATCACCCCGGAGGACAAGTCGCTGCTGACCCGTGCGGCGGCATTGGAAGGCTCTTCCCTTGCTTCGTTTGTAGTCTCCCATATCCGTGACGCGGCTCAGAAAGTCATCCGCCGCCACGATTCCATCCAACTGAATGAAGCAGAATCCCGGCGTTTTGTAAAAGCCCTTCTCGCTCCTCCAGCGAAACCGACCGAGCGCTTCGCCAAGGCGCTCAAGCTCCATCAGGAAACAGTCACGGAGCGTTAACCGAAAGCAGGACTGTCACCTGCTTCATGGTCATAAAGAGCCGGTTCGCTCTCAGCTCTGAAAAGCCGAATTCCTCGTAAAACCGCCGCGCGTTGTGGTTTTTCGAATCGGTGACGATTGCCCAAGAAGCCACCTCCTCCGCAGCGTGAGCCGCTCTCGTAAAGGCGCTCATCATCAAGCGATTCCCCAAGCCCTGGCCTTTGAAAGCAGTTGATCGCGCCAACCGGCCCAGAAGAGTCGCCGGAAACTCTCCATACCGAGACAATTTCTTGGTCACCGCCTCCGGCAGCGCGGTGGTCAGGATGGTCGCTGCGGAAAGCGTATAAAATCCGGCGATGCACCCCGGATCACTCTCAGGAACCGCCACGAAACAAACCGCCAATTGCGCATCCATTTCCTTCCGCGCCCGCTTCTTCAAGTAGTCGTTCAGCGCCTCCACACCACAATCAAACTCCTCCCGCCGATGCTTCGACGGGTCCAGGGGTTCGATGAGGTATTTCCGCAGTTCGGTCATTTCGAGCAAATATACTGATTGATCGTGTTGGTTCCAGCGTTCTGCTAATCGTCAACTGCGCCGAAACCTTTGGAAGAGAAACAGCATGAGGTCGGGAGGGTTATGACCTGTTACTCCAACTGCGTATTGTTCTGTTTTTGAGTTTCAACGCTCGATTGCTCTCTTCGCGAGTTGGATTGTAGCCATTTCACAGCCAAGTGCCTTCATGACTTGACCGAGCATGTCCTGCTTCAGATCCGTCGGTGTAGTAGTAATAACCCAATATGGAGACCCCGAAATCTTCTTGGGATTTACGCTGCGACCAGATCGCTCAAGTTCCTCGACGCTCTTGGAGAAATATATTCGTCCACGACCTCGAATATCCTCCACCACCGAGAAGGCACTTCCGTTATTCTTGTAGAGCCAAGAAAGGATTGCCAAGAATCGTCCCACTGCCCCCTTAGCAAATCTGAACTCCGTAGAATTCAGGAACTCTTGCAGGGGGGAGGCTTGGGTAGATAGTGAAATCTTTTCAGATCCTTGGATATTTAGTTCCCTGCGAAGCACGAGATTGGGTGTATCTCCGAAATCACGGATTCTCCCCAACAGCACTTCGTAAACCTCGTCATCAATTTCAATCGTCTTCACAGGAAAACTGTTTACACTGTTTGAACAGTTTGCAAGTATATTCTTCAGTATAACATCAAATTCGCTGCCGCTTCAGCTCAGACGCAACAAACCGACGAGAACTGAAAAAGCGCGACGTGTGAGGAAGGCCCGGTATCGATGCGTTAAAGCGTTTGGCCTTCGATGTACAGAAATTGCCCCGGCAGACGAAGAGCCAGCAGCAGGCTGAAATCCATCGGCTTTGGAACCGCTAGATCCGCACAGAGAAGCACTTCCCTGAATTTCCGCCGGGTGGCGGATGGAAGAATTATCCATTGAAAATTGATTTGACCAAAATTCTGGTCAATTTAACTTCCCCCCATGATCACGAAACAAATCAGCGTTTCCGAGTTCAAGGCGCGCTGCACCGAGGAGATCCGGGCGGTGGAGAAGGGAGACATCGTGATCGAGTTGACCCGACACGGCAAGAAGGTGGCCGTGGTGAAGTCCCCGGAAGCGGCGGCGTCCACGCCGGATATGGGAAGCTGGATTGGCAGCGGCAAGGGCACTGTCGCCTTCGGGGCGAGCTACAATCCCGATGCCCCGGCATGGGATTCCACGGATTGGGAAAGCTGAGTTTCATCTCATCGCGATGACCGCCGCCCTCCTGCTCGACACCTGTGCTTGGCTGGACGCCTTCGCGGCTCCCGATTTGTTGCGACCGTCGGTGCGAAAACTCCTGGCCGGCGAGCCACTGGTGCATGTCTCCGCCATCAGCTTGCTGGAAATCGCCAGGAAGGAAGCCAAAGGGGAGCTGGTCTTTGGCATGGCCTTGTCCAAATGGTTTCAACTCGCCCTGCCTGTCAACCGGGTGCGGGTTCTGGAAATCACCCCGGAAATCGCGATCGACGCCACCCGTCTCCCCGTATGGAGCCACAAGGATCCGGCCGATCAGATCATCGTGGCCACCGCGCGTCTGCATGGACTCAAGATCCTCACCTCCGACTCGAAGATCCTGAAATACCGGCAAGTCGGGAGCATCGCTTCACGGAAGGCTTGAGGAGGGAAATCAGGCAATCTGGCGGCGTAATCCCTCCACCTCGCGGATTTCCGCTACTCTTGAATCCGAAACAGAATTCCCCCTAAGTTCTTTCATGTCCACGAAGGAACTCGCCATGGAAACCATCAAGGGCCTTTCCGAGAACGCCTCCTCGATTGCGCCGAGGCGATGATAGCCCGCAATGTTTCTGGAAATCCCCCCATCGGCAGAACCTTTCGTTTCAGCTTGAAGCGGTGGGAAGACGGAAGAAGGATAACCAAACAATAATGTCCACATCCGCAGTTAATATCGCCCGCCTCGTTTATCTGCTGATATGCCAGGCGGCCGGCGTGGCAATTGCCTTGAGCACCAAGGACACGCCGATCGAGATGTCAATGACTACGGGCCTCATCATCGGGCTGGCGGTCGGATTTGTTTTTATCGGTATCGAGAGGCTGATGGAGGGCTTCACCTTGCGCGGTTTTTCCACGGCCACCTTCGGCCTCGGGGTCGGCCTATTCTGCGCCTGGCTGCTCACCCGGGTGGAGATTTCCAATTTGCTGGAACTCGCGTTTCGTGACCGCGTCCAGAGCACCGAAGACGGCGAAATCCTCGTCAGTTCCCTCCGCCTCGCCCTTGATGTCACGCTTTTTGCCAGCCTCGGCTTTCTCGGCACCGTGCTCGCCTTGCGCAGCAACCGCGATGACTTCGCCTTCATTATCCCGTATGTCCGCTTCCGTCAGGATGCGAGCTCCGGCCAGCCGATTGTGCTCGATGCGGAAACCGTCATGGACGGGCGGATTCTGGGTCTATTGAACTCGGGATTCGTTACCGGCCGCCTCATCGTCACGGACTTCGTTCTGGAGGAAATCCAGACCCTTGCCAACGAGAGCGGCAACGGTCTCCGGCAACGGGCGCAGCGGGGCCTCGACCATTTGGAGAAAATGCAGGCCTCGCCCGACATCCAGATTTCGATTCACGAAACCAAGTCCACCCCGGAGGCGCAATCCCTGCACGCCCGCTTGATCGACACCGCCAAATTTTTCGGCGCGAGGCTGCTGACCCTCGATGAGAGCCTCACCAAAATCGCCAAACTCCAAGGCCTTTCAGTCCTCAATCTCAACGAGCTTGACCAGGCGCTGCGCCCGGCCATCGCCGTCGGCGAGCGCATCCGCGTGGCCCTCGTCCGGACCGGCAAGGAAGAACATCAAGGCGTGGGCTACATGCCGGATGGCACGATGATTGTCGTCAACCAAGCGGCGCGTGAAATTGGAAATTCCGTGGACGTGGTGGTGGTGACGACCCTCCAGACCGCCAGCGGAACCCTTATTTTCGCCGAAATGAAGGGAGCTTGATAGGGAATGTTATCATGACCATCCCGGAAATCGCCTCCCGCTTCGCTCTCCCGGGGCAACTCGTCGCCCACCAGGAAATCCCCACCGGCCTGATCAATACCACCCACGCAATCACCTGCGGAAAGCCGGATGCGCGCCAGCGTTTCGTCATCCAGGCGCTCAACCCGGCCGTCTTTGCCAAGCCGGAAAACGTCATGGAGAACATCCAGCGGATTTCCCGCCATATCGGCAATAAAACCCCCTCCAGCCAGCAGCTCAGTCTCGTGCCGACCACTTCCGGCAACGATTGGCTGACGCTGCCGGACGGAACCATCTGGCGTTGCTACCCCTTCCTCGAAGACACGGAATACTTCGTGAAAATCACTTCGCCCGATCTCGCCTTCCGCGCCGCCGCCGCCTTCGGCGATTTTCAGGCCAAGCTCTCCGATCTCGACCCCGGATCGCTCCATGAAACCATCCCCGATTTTCACCATACCCCGGCCTATTTTGCGAAGCTCATCGCCGCCGGCGAAAAAAATCCTGCCTCCCGCCTCGATTCCGCACAACCGGAATTTGATTTCATCCGCTCTCAAAAAAACCTCACCGCCCTCCTCATCGAGGCCAGGCTCCCGATCCGCATCACCCATAACGATACCAAGATCTCGAACATCCTCTTCCCGCTCAACCCCGATCTCCCCCCCATCGTCATCGACCTCGACACCGTCATGCCCGGGCTCGCGCTCTTCGATTTCGGCGATCTCGTCCGCTCCGCCGCTGCCACAGCCGATGAAAACGAACCCGATCCCACAAAGATCCGTCTCGACCCGGCCCTCACCACTGCGCTCACTGACGGCTATTTGTCCACCGCCTCCGCTTTCCTCACCCCTGCGGAAATCGACCTGCTGCCCGCTTCCGTCAAAGTCATCACGCTCGAGCTGGCGATCCGTTTCCTCACCGATTACCTGCTTGGCGATGTCTATTTCAAAACCCAAAGCCCCGGGCACAATCTGCTTCGTGCAAGAAACCAGATCGCCCTCCTGAAATCCATTTGAGCCTCAAACCTCCACCACCGCCTTGGACCCGGTGGCAACCAGCAGACAGCGGACCTCCGCCTCGGGATAAATGATTCGCATCGCCTGCCGATACGCCTCCATCTGGCCCGCGTATTTTGCTTTCAGCTCATCCGCCGCCGCCACCCTGTCGGTCTTGAAATCGATGATCTCCACCCGCCTCACCTCACCTTTCCCATCGCGATGCACATGCAGCCGGTCAATCACACCGCTCAACCACTTTCCGCCCATCACCGCCTCCACCCGCTGCTCCCGATAGAGCTCAACGTCCTTGCCACCTCGTAAAAAAAGCTCCCGGATCTCGCCCACTTCCAGCATCCCCTCCAAGGTCTTCCCCATATCTTCGGAAAAATCCGGCGTCTCCCCTTCATCCAGCCATGAGACTTTCTCGAAAGCCTCATGCACCGCCGTCCCGAATCGCCGCCCCTCATGCGACCCGGCGATAAAACCATTCGCCGTCGCTTTCCGCGCGCTTGGCGTGCTTCGCGAACGTTTCGGCACCGCCTCACCCAAGCCCCTTGAAGCAGTTTCCGCCTTCATCTCCACCCTCGGCAGCGTCTCCGCCCAGTCCTGATTGCCGATTTCAAACTCCCTCCGCGCATCGCCATCCAGCTTCAGCGACGCCATCAGCCAATTCCCCAGACTCGGCTTCAGCAGATCCTCCGGCTTCGCTGATTTCGGCGGTTCATCCAGAAAAACATACAGCCCGCGCTTCGCCCGCGTCATCGCCACATAGAGTTTGCAGAACGCCTCGTAAGTCTCCTGCCGCGCCCATTTCGCCTCCGCCTCGCGCAGCTCCGGAATCATCGCCCGCGCCCATCCCGCCGGTGCGTCCGTCACCCAGTTCTCACCCATCGCCGTCTTGTAGTGCTTGAAAGAAGGAATCTTCTCCGTCGGCAAATCCGGCAACACCACCACATCGAAGCCCAGCCCCTTCGCCTTGTGCACCGTCATCACCTGCACCACCGCCACTCCCGGACTCTGTGAAATTTTAAGCCGCCCGATCCAATCCGCCGCCTCCCGCACCCCCCCCACCCAACGCGCCGGAAACGCCACAATCATCACCCAGTAGCCCCCATGCGAGCGCACCGCACGACCCACGAACCACCGCCGCTGCCACCCCCACATCTCATCGTCGAGCAACCGTTGCCACGCCTCCTCCCCCATCACCTCCTCCATTGTTCGCGTGACACTGAGTGCGCCCGGT
>JACMMB010000318.1 GCA_014379305.1 Akkermansiaceae bacterium | reverse complement strand
CTGCTCCATGGTATGATCCGCGTTGCGGATAATTCCCGAACTGAGGAACAGTCCCTCGATATAATTTCGTTTGTAGAAGTCCAGCGTGAGCTTCACCACCTCGTCCGCTGTGAAAACCGCGCGCCTGACGTTGCTTGATCTGCGGTTGATACAGTAGTGGCAATCGTAGATGCAGGAATTCGTCAGCAACAGCTTGAGTAGCGAAATACACCGGCCGTCAGGCGCATAGCTGTGGCATATCCCTGCCCCTCCCGTCGACCCCACACCCTTGCCGTCGCGCGAGTTGGTTTTCTGTGCTCCGGAACTCGCGCAGGAAGCATCATACTTCGCCGCATCCGCCAAAATCGTAAGCTTGGTTTCCAGATCCATTTGTTCTCGCGAACAGTAAACGCAATCAGGGTTTGCGCGAGCGATTAGTTTACTAAACCAAAACTCATCGCCGGAATCTCAACTCCGTCCTCAAACTCTCGACCTCATCCAACAACCCGATAATGGTATGGATCGCCGCCCAGTTCATCCCATGATTCTGCCTCAACATTTCGATATGCCGCAGCCGCATGACCGATTCCCCGTCAAAATGCCATTCCTCTTCACCTTCCTGCCGTACGGGTGCGATCACTCCTTTCCGGCAGTAAAAGATGATTTTCCTCCGCGATGAACCAGTCATCCGGATGACGACTCCGAGCGGATGGATTTCATGGGGATCGGGCTCCAGTGTTCTCATCATTCTTCCCTTGGTTTGAATTTTGAAACGTCGCGGAGTTTTTCCCACAACCGCCGTTCCTCTTCAGCCACCGCTGCCGGAGATCCGATGGAAATTTCCACATAGAGATCGCCCGGCGCACCCCGCTTCGGCAAGCCGTATCCCCGCAACCTCAGCTGATCCTCCGAGCTGGTTCCCGCCGGTATTTTCACCTGCACGTTTTTGCCACCCGGCACTTGAACGGCGATGGTAGTCCCCAGCACCGCCTCCCACGGCGCCAACACCAGATCGCGATAAAGATCATGCCCCTTCACCCTGAAATCCGGATGTGCCGCCAATCTCACCCGCAGATAAAGATCTCCATCCTCCGCGCCATGCGAACCCTGCGCGCCATGCCCGGGAACCCGCAGGCGCTGGCCCTCGCCAATTCCCGCAGGAATCCGCACCTGAACCTCATCCGTGGAACCCCTGCCGGTCTGCGGATCCGATTTTCTCAAGGAAATCGTTCGCATCGAACCCACAAACGCCTCTTCAAGGCTCACCATCAAATCCCCCTCGATATCCTGCCCCCGTCTGGCCCCGCTTTGACCGGAAAAACCGCCGGCAGCCCGCCGCGCTCCTCCGCCGGAAAAATATTGCTCGAAGAAATCGCTGAAGCCCGTGCCGCCGAATTCGAACTCAAATCCCTCGGGCATCCGCCCTCCGCCGCCCGACCAAGCCCCACTCCCCCCACCCGGCGGGGGTCCTCCCTGCTGATTCCAATTTGCCCCTAACAGGTCATACTTTTTCCGCTTCTCCGGATCGCTCAATACTTCGTAAGCCTCGTTGATCTCCTTGAACTTCTCCTCCGCGGTGGATTTATCCGCCGCCACATCAGGATGATGTTTTCTAGCCAGTTTCCTGAAAGCCTTCTTCACCTCCGGGCCCGTCGCCTCGCGCCCGACGCCCAGAACCTCATAATAATTCCGAAATTCCACCGCCATATCATCTAAGCCCGCATTTTATTTCTCAAAGCCTGATCCGGCAACCCGCAGGTTCCCACCACGCCCGCCAGCCGATACCGATTCCTGGCCACACCATCATATGCCCAATCTCTCAAGCCCACCGGCACCACCGCAAGCATCATCGCCAGAATCTTCCACATCCCTCCCATCGCCATGCCCAGCTTAACCCAGGCATCGCTTTTATAAAACATCGCCCCATCCCCCTCCCGCATCAGCACCATCGTCCCGCCGCCCTTCACCGCGTATTTTTCCAAGCCCAGACTCTTTCCCAATTCGCCCTGCAAAGGCGCGAAATCAACCTCTCCCCTGCGATCAAAGCGATGCACCTGTCTTACCGATTGATTACAAAATCCGCACTCACCATCAAAAAACAACACCCATCTCATGCTTGGAAATCTATCCGCTTCACGCGGCCCCGCAACAACCACTCTTCCCTCAATCACCCGGGCTTGCCCAAAATCCAAACACTCGTTACTCAGGTGCAATGCAAGCGATCACTTTCAAACCCATCTACATGGAGCGCATCTGGGGCGGCCGCCAGCTCGAAACCTTCTACGCCCGCACCCTCCCTGAACCGGATCTTCCATACGGCGAGGCATGGGAAATTGTCGATCGCGAGGACGCCCAATCCATCGTCGATTCCGGCGGATTTTCAGGGAAATCCCTGCATGATCTGTGGCGGAACCACCGTTCGGAAATCTTCGGTGACCATTTGCCGGAATCCCCGCGCTTTCCCCTCCTGATCAAAATTCTTGATTCCGCCGACGATCTTTCCATCCAAGTCCATCCCCCTGCCGGAATCGCCGAATCCTTTAGAGGCGAGCCCAAAACCGAAATGTGGTTCATCGCCGATACCAAACCGGATTCCAAACTCTACGTCGGTCTCAAAAAAGGCGTCACCCGCCAGTCTTTCGAATCCGCCATCAAAAACGGCACAGTCGCCGACTCCGTCCATGCAATTGTTCCGAAGCAAGGCCAATCCATTTTCATTCCCTCCGGCCGCCTCCACGCCATCGGTGCGGGCTTCCTGATTCACGAAATCCAACAAAACTCCGATACCACCTACCGGGTCTTCGATTGGAACCGCACCGACTCAGCGGGAAACCCGCGCCAGCTCCATGTTGCCCAATCCCTGGCCTGTATCGACTTTGCCGACACCGAACCCGAAATGGACACCCCCACCGGCAACATCCTCGCCGCCTGCCCCCATTTTAAAACCACCCTGCACCACCTCAGTCCCGGTCAAATCATCACCAACCCATTATCCGACCGCTTCTCCCTGATTACAATCGTCTCCGGCTCGTTGGAAAACATCCGCTTCACCGGCCAAACCCTCCTCCTTCCAAAATCCGCTGCTCCGCTAAAAGCCACCGAGCATACTTCTCTGCTGCAAATCACCATTCCCTCCTGAACCTAACGATGTTTGCCGTTCTCCTTTGAAACAAACCATAACAACAACCCGCCGATCATAAGTCCCCCGAAAAACACCCACCAGAACATCCCCCGGGTAAACACCGGCAGATCCACATTCATCCCGAACAAGCCGCCCATCGCCACCAGGGGCAGACAAAAGCCGGTAATCAAATTCAACCTGAAGAGAATATTACCAAGCCGATCCGAGGCCCGCGCATGCTTTTCCGCAGACTCGGCCTGCCAATAAATCAAGGTCTCCCGCGCATCATTTTGCAGCAGCTCCGCCGCCCGTTCCAATTCCCGCGCCCGGTCCCGATGCGACCTGACCTCCCGGTCATCTGGCTCCTGAATCAACGCCTGCTCCATCGCCTGCACCATGTTCCTGGTGCTTCGCGCAAGCGGTCCCGCATGCCTGAGTATCACGAAAATCTGCTCCGCCGATTTAGTTTCCTCCAGAATCTCCTGTTTCTCATCAAGCGCCTTGGCATACCTCTCCAGCAAATCCCCCACCTCATCCAGTCCCGGACCACCCGGTTGGATCCAGCGCCCGTCATTCCTTCTCCAGAAAAACACCGCCTTCCGCTCCGGCACCCCCGCCTCAGGCACCTCGTGCAATATCAATAAAAGCTCGTCATGACCCACCACACAGCGTTGATGTCCCGACCGCTCGCTGAGTTGATCGCGCAACTCCTTCTCCATCTCGAAATGGCGCGGCAGTTTCAGTTTCTCATCGACCATCGACCGCTTATACCCAAGACCTACCGGCACCGCAAGGCTCTCTAACATCCATCTTACGCCTTGTTTCTCCAAGAAAGTAGTTCAGTATCCTTTCGCATTTATGAAATACCACCGCCTCCTAACTATCGCCCTCCCCGGCTTCCTTCTCCTCGGCTCCTGCTTCCAATCCGCCGCCCCGGGCTCCGACTACCTTGCAGGCATTGGCGGACCCGTGCAGCGCCAGACCTCCGGCCCCACCCATCCGATGCCGGCGATTCCCGATCACGAATCCTACTGGGACGGCGATGGCATTGCCGGCCCGCCCCTCATCAAAATCAATCGCCGCCTGCAAAAAGCCTATTTTTACAAAGGCAGCACTCTCGTAGGTCTTACTCCCATCTCATCAGGCAAAGAGGACACCGGCACTCCCAATGGAACCTACCGGATTACGGAAAAAGACGTTGATCATAAATCCTCCGCCTACGGTGTGATCAAGGACCTGGCAAGCGGCCAAATGATCAACGAGAACGCAGACATCCGCACGGACAAGGTCCCGCCTGGCGGCATTTTCTACGCCGCCCCGATGCCGAACTTCATGCGTTTCAACGGCGGCATCGGCATGCACACCGGTTACCTCCCTGGCTACGCGGCCTCCCACGGCTGCGTCCGCATGCCACACCACATGTCCACGAAATTCTTTGAAAATGTCAAAGTCGGCACGCCGGTGATCGTCGAGTAGCCTCACCGCATTCTAACCCGCTGGCCTCAGTCTGAATTCGCTCGGACTGCACCCCATCGATTTTCTAAAGCTCCGGTTGAAAAACGAAATCTGCCCGAACCCGCTCGCATAGGAAATTTCCAGCACGGTCTTCTTCGTCTCCAGCAACTCCCTACACGCCGCCTCCAAACGGAGTTTTAACAAAAATTCGCTGAAACTCCTCCCCGTGTGATTCCTGAACTGCCGCGAAAAAGTCGGTCTGCTCATCGCCGTGATTTTCAGCAATTCCTCCAATCGCAATTCCTCCCGGAAGTTCGCAACCAGATAGCGCATCGCCTCCCCGATCGCCCTTTGATACGAAGAACCGACCTCAAGCGAAAACGGCTTTACCGACAGCTGCTTCATAGTCCTCGTTGGCATTTCAGCCAGCGCTCCAAACAAACCCAACAACATTCCCAACCTCCCGATTCCTGACCCGTTCACAATTTCCCCCATCCTCGATGCCAGGTTTTTCTCAGTCTTTCCTGTCACCAGAATTCCCCTGCCAGCGCGCCTGAACACCTCATTCAACAGCTGGCTTTCTGGAAAATTCCAAAACGAATGTCCTCTTGGGAAATTCCATTGCAGTGAAATTCCCGCGCTTTCCCCCTCCGCGTTCCAGTAATGCGGCAACCCTTCGCCTAGCAATACCAGATCGCCCGCACCGAAAGCCCCGATGTGATCTCCAACAAACCGCGTTCCGCCTCCTGCCAGAAACAAGGTCAGCTCCATCTCGGAATGGTAGTGCCAGTGAGTCCCCTCGCCGGTCACCAGATCCACTTTCCCATCGGCTCCCACGCTCTCAACCTCGCGCAAATTATTTTTCCATTGGATCACCCGAAACGATTCACCGCGCGGCAAGGCGATTTTCTCCTTCAATGCCTTCATTCACACTTTCCTCCCAGCAAAGATCTAAAATTGCAATTTATTTAAGACAATAGTGCCATGTTTTGAGCAAATTGGGGTAGTTCGAAGCTCCACTTCATGCTTCACTCTTTGCATCATGAACAAACCCACTAGCGAATACCGCTTCTCATTCGGCCCTTGGAACATCAGCGAAGGAGCCGATCCTTTCGGTCCGGAAGTCCGCCCGGCCTTCCCTCACGAAGAAAAATACGCCCTCTTCCGTCCCCTCGGCTTCGAGGGTGTACAATTTCACGATGACGATGTGGTTCCAGGCATTGACGACCTCTCACCGGACCAAATCTCCACCAAGGCGAATGAAGTCAAGACCATGCTTCAAAACCAAGGCCTGACTCCTGAATTTGTCGCCCCACGCCTCTGGTTCGCCGATCAAACCGTCGACGGCGGCTACACCTCTAACAGCGCAACCGACCGCGCCTATGCTTGGGATCGGACGGAAAAAACCATCGATATCGCCAACGCCATCGGCTCCAAAGCCATCGTCCTCTGGCTGTCCCGCGAAGGGTCCTACATGCGCGAGGCGAAAAATGCCAAGCTCGCCTACGAACGCATCCTGGCGACCATCAATTCCATCCTCGAATATGACAAGAATATCGAGATCTGGATCGAGCCAAAGCCCAACGAACCCACCGACCAGGCCTACGTCCCCACCATCGGTCACACTCTCGCCCTTGCCTACGCCTCATCCGATCACACCCGGGTCAAAGGCCTCATCGAGTCCGCCCACGCCCTTTTGGCAGGCCTCGACCCATCGGATGAAATGGCCTTCGCCCTCGCTCACGATAAACTCGGATCCGTCCATCTTAACGACCAAAACGGCCTCAAATACGACCAGGACAAAAACTTCGGCGGCGCCAACCTCCGGGTCGGTTTCAACCAGGTCCGCGTCCTCGAAGAAGCGAACTACGGTTCCCGTGGCGAATTCATCGGCCTCGATGTCAAAGCAGTCCGCACCCAACGCGGCTGCCCGGTTACCGCGCACCTCACCAACAGTCGTGAAATCTTCCTCCACCTGGTCGAAAAATCCCGCACCTACGACAATTCACTGGTTGAACAATTCCGTGATGCCCGTGACTATGAGGCCCTCGAACTCTACACCTTGAAACACCTTCTCGGTATCAAATAAGCGTTTTTTCCACATAACTTGAAACTCAAACCCAGCAAACCTTTCCTATGAAATTCCGTCTCAACCGCCTCTTTAACGCCAAATCAAACCGCTGCTTCGATGTCGCCGTCGATCACGGCTTCTTCAATCAACCCGGCTTCCTTCAAGGCATCGAAAACATGGCCGAGGTTGTAAAAACCCTAGTCGATGCAGGTCCTGACGCTGTCCAGCTTACCGTCGGCCAGGCCCGTCACCTCCAGTCCATTCCTGGAAAAAGCAAACCGGCCCTGGTCCTGCGCACCGATGTTGCCAACGTTTACGGCAAGGAACTCCACCCCACATCGTTCAGCTATATCATTGAGGAAACGATGCTGCAGGCCGTGCGTCTCGACGCCGCTTGTGTCTGCGTGAATCTCTTCCAAATCCCCGGCGCACCCGAAGTGCACGCCCAGTGCATCGAGAACATCCTCCGCCTCAAACCGCAGTCCGAATATTACGGCATGCCGATGATGATCGAGCCTCTCGTTTTCCGTCCTAACAGCGAAGCCGGCGGCTACATGGTCGATGGCGACCTCACGAAAATCACCCATCTCGTTCGCCAAGCAGTTGAACTCGGTGCCGATATCATTAAAGCCGACCCGACCGACGACGTCTCCGAATATCACAAAGTCATCGAAACCGCTGGCGGCATCCCGGTTCTTGTCCGCGGCGGTGGCCGTGTTTCCGATGAAGTCATCCTCCAGCGCACTCGCGAACTCATCGCCCAAGGCGCTTCCGGAATCGTTTACGGACGCAATGTGATCCAACATCCAAACCCGAAACAAATTACCCAAGCTTTGATGGAAATCGTCCATTCCTGATCCAGAGTGCACCCAAGGATATTCCTTGGTGCTGCTCTTGTTCCGGTCTCAAAAATCCCAATGCTCGAAAAACTCACAGACCTGCTTGGCAAAGAAAACGTTCTAACCGCTCCCGAGGATCTAATTCCCTACAGTTTCGACGGCACCGCGACGTTCCGGGTCATGCCCGCCGCCGTCGCGTTTCCCCGCACCACGGAGCAAGTCTCCGCCTGCGTCAAACTAGCCTGCGAAACCAATACCCCCATCATCACCCGCGGCTCCGGAACCGGACTCTCGGGAGGAACCGTTCCTTCGGAAGGAGCAGTCATCCTCTGCCTCGTCCACATGACTGAAATCATCGCGGTCGATCCCGCGAACCTCACCCTCCGTGCCCAGTCCGGAGCCATCACCCTTAAAATCGACGAAGCCGCCGCCGTCCACGGCCTATTCTATCCCCCTGACCCCGGGTCCATGAAAATTTCCACCATTGGCGGGAATGTGGCGGAAAACTCCGGCGGACTCCGCGGACTCAAATACGGCGTCACCCGCGATTACGTCATGGCCCTCACCGTCGTCCTGACCGATGGCACCATCGCTACTTTTGGGAACGCCTGCGTCAAGGATGTCGCCGGCTATTCCATGAAGGATCTCTTCATCGGCTCTGAAGGCACGCTTGGCATCATCACCGAAGTCCTTCTGAAACTCCTCCCACGCCCTGCCGCCCGCCGCACGATGCTTGCCACTTTTGCCAGCATGGAAGCCGCTGCGGAAACCGTGTCCGCCATCATCGCCGCCCGCATCATTCCCTGCACCCTTGAGTTTCTCGACCAGATGACCATCCGCTGCGTCGAAGATTACACCAAGATGGGCCTGCCCACCGAATGCGCCGCTCTTCTCCTCATCGAAACCGATGGCCATCCCGCCGCTGTTGCCGACGAGGCCGATAAAATGGCCGCAATCGCCCGCTCCCACGGTGCGCTTGAATTTTCCACCGCCGCAAACGAAGCCGAGTCCCTCCGCCTCGCCTCCGCACGCCGCTCCGCTTTCTCCGCCCTAGCCCGGGTCCGGCCCACCACCATTCTCGAAGACGTCACCGTTCCCCGTTCCCATCTTGCGGAAATGGTCACCTTCATCGCCAAAACGGCTGCGGATTACAAGCTCACCGTCGGCACCTTCGGACACATGGGAGACGGCAATCTCCACCCCACCTTCCTCACCGACGAACGCAACGCCGATGAAATGCACCGCGTCCATCTCGCCCTTGATGCCATCGTCACCAAAACCCTTTCCTTGGGCGGCACCATCACCGGAGAGCACGGCGTCGGCCTCGCCAAAAAGCCCTGGCTCAGGCAACAACTCGGCGACGCTTCGTTGAATTTGATGCTACAGCTCAAACAAACACTTGATCCCAGGAATCTGTTGAACCCCGGTAAAATCTTCAACTAACCACTGCATTGTCGCTCAAAACCCTGGATTTCTCCATCCTGCAACAGTGCATGCACTGCGGCATGTGCTTGCCCACATGCCCCACTTACGACACCACCAAACGCGAGCGGAACTCCCCCCGCGGCCGCATTGCCCTCATGCGCGCAATCGCTGAAGACGAACTTCCCGTAACCAGGGAATTCGCCGATGAAATGTCCTACTGCCTTGGATGCCTCGCCTGTCAGACCGCCTGCCCTGCCGGAGTCGATTACGCCACCCTTTTCGAAACCGCCCGCGCGGACATCGAACAAGCCCGCATCAACCCATCCCCAACGCGCGGTTTCTATCGTTTCGTGACCCTTCACCTGCTCTTCATCCACCCACGCCTCCTCCGTGTCTTCGGCAAACTCCTCCGCTTTTACCAGACCAGTGGAGCAGAAACCTTGGTGCGGAAGCTGCACCTCACCCGCCTCCTGCCGGCAAACCTCCGCCGTCTCGAACCACAAACTCCACGCATCTCTGAAAAATTTTCCAACGAGCTCATCGCTCCTCTGGAACAACCTGCTACAGATCCAGTAAAGCACCGCGTCGCCCTCCTCACCGGCTGCATTCAGGATATCGCCTTCTCTGAAATCAACCGCGACACCGCCGACGTCCTCCTCGCGAACTCCTGCGAGGTCCACACTCCGCCCGTGCAGCCATGCTGCGGATCGATCCACTCCCACAATGGCGAAACCGAACTCGCCCGCGACGTGGCCCGCCGCCTCATCAACCTCATCCCACCCGAAAAATTCGACGCGATCATCACCAATGCCGGCGGCTGCGGCTCCCATCTCCGTCACTACACCCACCTGCTCGAAGACGATCCTGACTACTCATCGCGCGCCAGACTCTGGGACCAGAAAATCCAGGATATTCACGAGTTTCTCGCAAAAATCCAAATCCGCCCTCCCACCGCCGCCCCGTTCGATGATGAAACCAAGGTCACTTACCACGACTCCTGCCACCTCACTCACGGCCAGAAAGTGACCCTTCAGCCACGTCAAATCATCGATCTTATCCCCGGCCTGAAACGGGTTGAGCTTCCAGAAGCGAATTGGTGCTGCGGCTCCGCAGGAGTTTACTCGATCACCCAGCCTGAACAAGCCACCCTCCTGCTGAATCGAAAAGTCGAAAAAATCCAATCAACCGGCGCCACCCATCTCCTCACCGCCAATCCAGGCTGCCATCTCCAAATCCAGAACGCCATGCCCGCCCTCAAAGTAATTCACCCCATCTCTGTCCTCGCTCAAGCTTACCGAAACGAATCAATATCCCTAAACTAACTACCAAAACTCAATTATGAACATCAACATCGCCATCATCGGAGGCGGCCTCATGGGCCGCGAAATTACCAGCGCTTTCGCCCGCTGGTGCGCCCTAACCGACGTCCCGGTCACTCCCGTTCTCAAGGCCGTCGCTGACCTCAATCCGGAAACGCTTTCCTGGTTCAAGCGCATCCCCACCGTCACTCAAATGGTCAGTGACTATCATGAAATCCTCGCCAATCCCGAGATCGATGTCGTTTACGTCGCCGTCCCCCACCACCTCCACGAAAAAATCTACATCGATGTCCTCCGCGCCGGCAAAGACCTCCTTGCCGAGAAACCCTTCGGCATCGACCTAGCCGCGGCCCAAAACATTGTCAATGTCGTCAACGAAACCGGCCGCTTCGTCCGCTGCTCCTCGGAAATGCCATTCTTCCCTGGCGGCCAACGCGCGTTCGAACTCGCCCGCTCCGGCCAGATCGGCCGCATTCTCGAAGTCGTTTCCGGCTTCCACCACTCCAGCGATCTTGATCCGACCAAACCCGCCAACTGGAAGCGTCTCAACGCCACCTGCGGCCAAGGCGGCGTCCTCAACGATCTGGGAATGCACGCCTGTCACCTTCCCATCCGCCTCGGCTGGAAACCCAAAAAACTCTACGCCCAACTTCAGAAAGGTTACACCACCCGTCCCGATGGCAAAGGCGAAGGCGGCACCATCACATGCGATACCTGGGACAACGCACTCATCCACGGCTGGTCCGATATCAATGGTCAGGAAACCCCCGTCCGCTTGGAAATGAAACGCCTGCAACCCGGCGCCACCAACACCTGGTTCATCGAAATCCTGGCTACCGATGGCGGAGTCCGCTTTTCCACCGCCGATCCCAAAGCCCTTTACCTTTTCGAGCGCGGTAAGGAACAATTCTGGAAACGCACCGATCTCGGCTTCGCCACACCATTCAAAACCGTCACCGGCGGCATCTTTGAGCCCGGCTTCCCCGACGTCATCCAGCAAATGTGGGCCGCATATCTGCTCGAGCGTCAGGGTCTCCTGGAAAACCGCTTTGGCTGCGCCACCCCGCAGGAAGCGCTTGAATCCCATCAGGTCTTCGCCGCAGCGCTTGAATCCCACGACGGCAATTGCGTGGTAACTCTATAAATTCCCGTGCTCGGGGGACAACCCTTTTCCAACTCCATCCATCCACATCAAATGCTTCGCCACGGAATTCTTGCCGCCGGAAATTTCATCGTCGATCGTGTCAAACTCATCGACCAATACCCCGCCCAGGACACCCTCGCCTCAATTCTATCTGAAACCCCTTCCAACGGCGGCGGACCTTACAACCTCCTGACCGATCTCGCTCACATGCGGGTCAATTATCCCCTCCACGCCGTCGGCCTTATCGGCGACGACCCGGACGGCCAGTGGATTCTCGATCATTGCAGGGAAAATTCCATCAACACCGACCTCCTCGTCGCCACTCCCGACTTCAGCACCTCCTACACCGATGTCATGACCGTCCGCTCCACCGGACGCCGGACTTTCTTCCATCAACGCGGAGCCAATGCCCACTTTGACGGCTCTTCCATCGACTTCAGCAAAACCACCGCGCGCATTCTCCACCTTGGCTACCTGCTGCTGTTGGATCATCTCGATACCTTTGCCGCAGATGGTCAAACCCAAGCCGCCCACTTTCTCGCCAACGCCTCCTCCGCCGGCCTTATCACCTCCCTCGATCTCGTCTCTGCCGAGCATACGCAGTTCCGCGAGATCGTTCTCAGCTCCCTTCCCCACACCGACCTTCTCTTCCTCAATGAAATCGAAGCCGGGAAAATTCTCGGGCAACAAGTCGATCCCAAGTCTCCGCAGGAAATCGCCGCCGCGGCCAAAACTATTCTCTCCCATGGCGTCCGCCGGACCGTTACCCTCCACACCGAATACCACGCCGTTTCCGCAACCGCTTCCGACGAAACCCATCATCAACCCTCCCTCCCCGTTCCAGCGGAAAAAATCAAAGGTGCCAACGGTGCCGGCGACGCCTTTGCCGCAGGTTTCCTCCACGCAATTCACGAAGATCTAACCATCCCCCAGGCCCTCCTGATTGCCGTGAAAACCGCGGCCCAATGTCTCAATCATCCAACCCCATCCGGGGGAGTGCGGCCTCTTGTTGAATAATCAGGATTCCGTCACCCACTTCGCGTATCCTTCCCCTACCCGGTCCGTCGTGATGCCGATGATTTCCGGAACCTCATAAGGATGCCTCGCCAGCAATTCCCTCTCTAATTCCCGGAATTTTCCGGATCTCACCTTGAAAACCGCCAAAACCTCCGCCTCCTTCCGCAGCTCTCCCTCCCATCGGTAAATCGATTCTATTCCCGGCATCAAATTCACACACGCGGCGAAACCTTTTTCAATCAGCTCCCCGGCGATTTCCCTGGCTGTCCCCACATCCGGAAAATTACAAAAGACCAACATCACCCCGGCGCAATCCGCCACT
>JACMMB010000317.1 GCA_014379305.1 Akkermansiaceae bacterium | reverse complement strand
TCAAGGCAACCGAGGGAAAACTTCCCTCCCAAGCAGGTTTGACATCAGCTCCAGCGGCTAGCGAAAACAGGAGTTCATAATCCTCACCGTCTCCCAAAGCCTGCTCCAGAGTGCAGCCTTCTGTTCGTGGAACCAGTCTTTCATCAATCCGGAAACCCCTCCCGGAAGCGGAAGCCAAACGCGGCAAGTCCTTAGCCAGACCATCCGAGACATCCATCATTGCAGATGGTTTGAAATGCTGCGCCAGCCACATCGCTTCCTCCAGCCTCGGCAAAAAAGACAGATGTTTCCCGGCCAGCGAACCTCCAAGATTACCTGTTACCCAAAGCTCATCACCCACATTTCCCCCCGATCTCAAGACCAATTGATCCCGCGCAACCGAGCCATCCGCTGAAATGGAAATCACCGCCGCCGATCCCTCCGGCACCCGGCAAGTCTCACCGCCGACAAGGATTGCACCGTATTTCTCAAGGCATTTCCCCATTCCCACATATAAGCCTTCCACCCAATCCAATCTCATCGACTTCCGTAGAGCCAGGGTCGCTAAAAAATGCTCAGCCTTCCCACCCATTGCCGCGAAATCAGAAACCACCCTTGCCACCGCTTTCCATCCCACCGCCACAGGATCGGCATGAGGCTCGTAGTGGATCCCTTCAACCAATGCATCCGTTTTCAACAACCTCAAAAATACCCCTCCGGCGTCCACTACCGCGCAATCATCCCCGGGTCTTTCACCTGCCCGTGCGCTTGTTGGCGCAAGTTTTACCAACCGCTCAACCAACGCGTCTTCGCCAATATCCCCCAGCGATTTCATCGGCTCACCGTGATGGGTAGATCTGAATAACGGACGATCATCTGGACCGCCACCGTCGCGCCGTTGAAAAGCATATGCACCGCCATTGGAGCCCAGATCGAACCTGTGATTTCATAAAGCGCCACCAAAACGAGTCCGAAAACGAACAGCGGCAGCAACGCCGCCAGGCTCCCATGCGCCGCGGAAAAGATGAGTGCGGTGCTGATTGCCGCCACCCATGGCCCCGAAAACTTTTTCGCCACCGGATATAGATATCCACGAAACACCACTTCCTCACAAACCGGAGCGACAATCACTGCCGCGACGGCCATCAAGACCAGCAGGACCGGATTCTGCTCCTCTTGAAAAATCTTTACCGCATCCTGCACCTTTTCCACCCCCAGCTTTTCCATCAGATCCATATAGCCCAGCTCATACAGGCCGGCGAAAAGCGCCCACATCGAAAGAACCGTTGCAGGAGCTATCGCAAACACCAAAGGCCAGTTTTTCCACCCTAACCCCAACCAATCTTTAAGATTCCTGCGCTGAATTACAAAGGCCGCCACTATTCCCGCCATGAAGATTTGAAGCCCCATCGTGAGCAGAATATTTTCTATCGATAACGGAGCATCCCTCTCAGAAGGCGGCACCATCGTGCCACCGATCGCCAACAAGTAAAAAAGCGTCACCAATATCCCGTATCCCCATAGATCCGCCGCGCCATAAAACCACGTCGCCACTTTTCCCACCGGGAAATCAGGAGGAGATGCCGCTGCATGTTCCCGCCGTTTCAGATAGCGCGATCCTGCAACGGCAACCAACAAAAGAACCGCCAGTCCATAGCTGGCATGTACGCAGATCGCAGTGATATTTTCCATCGGCTCACCGCCAAACTGCCCCCTCCGCACCACCCGCGCCACCGCTAAATCCCGGAATCCGCAAACCGGTTCCCATCACACGCTTTATCGTTCGCTTGGCGGCATTGCTTTCAAAACCCATTCTTTCGAGAGGACATCAAGAATTTCGAACTGCCGTGAATCACCGCCTTCCTTTCGCTGAAGTTTCAATATGGACCGCACCGGGCCGGGTGCATCTGCCAACATACGCAGCATCGCCTCTTCTTGAGGCGAACCGATCAAGCAATAGCCGAACAAAATCTGCTCCACATCGGGAGAAGCCAGACCAAAACAGCGCCAACTGCTGTCGTCACCAAAAGGCCCGTTGAAGTATGCTTCCGGCGTTGCAAAAACCCGTACGGTCGCCGGGCCGGTGTGGGCACCGAGAATTTCTTTCCATGGTGGATCGCTCCAGCGGGCGAATGCCTCAAAGTCCATTTTCCACATCCCGTCCTCATCCCGGCTGAGAAATGCGATTCGATTCCGGGCTTGCCCGTTCTTGGTAAAATCGACCAAAACCCCTTCCAGCGACAGGTCGTTAATCGAAATCATCTTGGTCATCTTTTCGAGCGTGCCGTCCACTTCGGGTAGGCTTTTCATGAAATCCACGACTTGTTCTGCACTCGCAGAGGCGAGATGCATGAGACCTGCGACTGCTGCCGGATCCCTGACCGCAAGCGCTTGTCGAACGGATTCCAGCGCCGCGCTTTCGCTCAAAAGCTCCGGCACTAACTGCGTCTCGGCCTTATCTTCACTCGGCAATACAACAGCCACTGGTGGTAAAACGGTTTCATTCCGGGGAGATCTGAACAACCACACCGCCCCGCCAATAACCGTGATCAGCAGGGCCATAACCAGTAACATTCCGATGATGGG
>JACMMB010000316.1 GCA_014379305.1 Akkermansiaceae bacterium | reverse complement strand
CCGCTCCCGATTAGTTCGACTGGAGCCGCCAGGACAGCCGATAGGTCCGACCGGCGGTGACCAAGCCCTGGTTCTCGAACCCATCTAGCCGGATCGAGTCTCGAAAAAAGCGCTAAAAGAATTCTTGGCAAGATTGACGGGAAGGCTATACTCTCGCCGAAAATTTATCCCTCCGCCCCCTAACTCCGACAACTGTCGGCGATCACCGAAATTTACTAAATTTCAGGTTTTAGTTTTTTTTAGTTTTGCCCGATACCCCCTCCGGTCCGGCACAACAGATGTTTTAGGGAGGCTCCCACCTAACATGAATTTCTATCAGTAGTCGGGGGTCCTCGTGCTATTCAGGAGGTATTTTGGAAACCTTAGAAAAACAAAGATATGTCTTGCGAAGTATTCATCATTGTCTGCTTGGTGGTATTTGCTGTAGCCAAGCTGGCCTTTATTCCACGGTATAGGAATGAAGCTCTGTTGGCCGGTGGCGAGATCGCAAGGAGGTCACGCGCGAAGCTGGCGGTTGCGGGTTTGGTTTCCATGGCGGCGCTAATGGCCGGGCTGGCAACAGCGGTATTTTTCCTGATCGTGCATTGGCTTCTGAAATGGCAGCCGGCGGCATTGCAGGAGATTGATGCACTGCACCAGAGTCTCGTGAAATGGCTGGACCGGGCGGTTTATATCGGACAGGGATGGTTGATTTTCTCGGCCCTTGTTGTTCTGGTGGGGGTTGCAGTCTATATCTACCGGCGCTCGCTGGTGAGTTATGAAAAAGCCCACAAGGTGATGATGGAGAGGGAGGTGACACGGATTTCCGAGCAGGTCGAGAACGGGACGCTCGAAGACCTGCCGCCGACGAAGGAGATGGAGCACGCGATCGGCTATTATCAAGAGGCTGGCGAGAAGTTAGTCGCATTGCAGCAGCTTGCGGATGAGAACGAGGATTTAAGGGGGGACGCGGAGACGGCGATCGGGCAGATCCGCAAGAATCAAGAGGAGGCGTTGGAACATTTGAGGTTTTTGGATCTGCAACGGCGGTTGGTTTTGAATATGGCGCCTGTGGAAATGGGACTGCCGCCAGCGGAAGGATTCTGGGAGAAATTCGGCACGATTTTCATCAGTCGTGGGATGGTATCCGGGCTTTCCCGATCCGCCCGTTGGATGGTGATGGGCTTTGCGGGTCTTGCGGCGGTCAGCTTGATCGGGATCACCAGCGGTTCGCTGGTGAGTCGGATGGATGACAAGATCGCCGCTCTAGCGGAGCAGCGGGTGGAACTGGCGCTGGTGGCCAACCGGGAGGAGGCCAGTCGGAGCTATGAAATGGCGATGAAAAGACTGGCGGAAGTGCCCCTGCAGTCGCCGGAAGAGGAAGATGAGCAACTCGCGGATGAAGCGGGCACCCAGTTCGAAGCGCGGCTGATCAAGGCTAGCATCGGTGCTCCGAAGGCAGTTGTGGACGAGTTTATAAGAACCGCGAGAAGGTTGCGGGCGCTTTCCACCAAGCAGGCGATCCTGAAGGACCAAGCTTCCAGAAATCCTTCGCTGGAATATCAGGGTGACCCCGGCCCGGAGCTGAAGGCTCAGCAGACGGATATCCTGGACACTTATGAGCGGGCCCTGGAAACCGGAAACAAGCCGCAGACGGAAGTCGGCAAGGCGATGTCCCGCGACATCCGGACGCAGCTCGGAAAATCCGAATCATCGGTTCGCGATCAATTCCGCAGCGGTTTGAAAAGCCTGCAACAAACATTGAAGCCTTCGGATCTGGAATGGGTCATCACACGCGAGTTGGCGGGCGAATCATTGAGCCCAAAGGCGAAAGGAAGTCCTGCAATCATGGACGACGCGCTCGATTCCGTTAGAAAAGACGTTTTCTCACAGGTCGCGGAAGGTAAGCCCATTCAAGGGGTGTTCGATTCAGTCAAAAGCAACTCCTACGAATCGTTTTACCGGGCGGATCAAATCGCGAGCGTTCATGACCATGTGAGCCGCAAGGTGAATCTGCAGGAGAAGATCGATTCCTTGAAGGCGGCTGAAGTGGATTCCCCTTCCCTACGCCAGAGGGCGGACCCCGCGCAGGTGCAGAAGGCAAAGAAGGCAGCCACCAAGGCTTTCGTGAAAATGGGCGGTGGCGACCGATCCTTTATGATCAGCGAGTTTTCCATGGACTATGAGAATCATTTTCCGGCGACCCGGACCGATGTGGAGCATGGGCTTCATGGTGAGTTAACAAAAAGCTGGCAAAATGCGGACGATTTGGCCGCCGCTTCCCAAAATCTCCGCCCTTATGAGCCCAGTGGCGGTGGTGGCGGCGGCGGTGTTGGTGGTGGTGTTGGTGGTGGTGTTGGTGGTGGCAATGCCGCGCCGAACGCAAAGGCGAAACCGATTGTGCGATCGGTTCCTTCTACTGCTAAAGTCACCGCGAGTGTTGGCCGAGCGCGGAGCTTCACTCGACTCAGAGGTTTTTCGCGGATCGGCGGGGTTTTGATTGGCTCGATGCCGAAAAATGCCAACACCGGAGTGACTTTCTCGGATATTCGCTGGACCTTCGATCCGACCGGAAAATGTGTCATTGAGCTGGCGCTGGGTGATGGGAAAACAATCAAATCGAAGCCTGTGGACGCAGATCTGATTTATTGGGCTCTTGGGTATTCCGCCGATGGCAGGCCGGTCACAGTGACGATGGTGAGCGCGCAACCGCTTCCCGAGCTGAAAATCCTGCTCCATCCCGCCTTGCTGGATACGAAGCTGGGGAATGAAGTGATCGAGCTGGACCGCTATGTGGATACCTATTGCCGCGGCCCGCAAACCCAAGGGATCGAAAATTTCGTCAATCAGGCCCACGCATCTTATCAGATTGCCTGGGCCGCAAGGGTCAAGGCGGTGGTGACGGAGGTGAACACGGATCCTTCCATCGAAGACTCGGTCAAGGAGCAGCTTCAGCAACTTGATGGTTACGCAGAGGGGATTCTGGGCGATCAGGAAATACTCCAGAGTGCGGCGGGAGCAATTTCTGTGGATCCAGCTCGATTGACCGCAGAATCTCCGTTGGGCAAAGGTGAGTTTTATGAGGAAGGATTGGTGAAAATGCTGACAGCCTTCGATAAAGCACCCGACCGGAGACTGGAAATCGACAAGGTGGAGAAGCT
>JACMMB010000315.1 GCA_014379305.1 Akkermansiaceae bacterium | reverse complement strand
GCTATTTGCAGGCACCGGGAGTGGTGGCGAGAACTTTGAAAATAATGGACGACGCTCCTCCGCCCACGCCCGAGCCATGGGCCGATCTCATTTCACGCAATGCGGGTTATGGTGGTGACATCAATAAAATGATGAAAAATCATCCGCCAACGGAACAAATTCACTATTTGTATTGCCTGCGCGCGGTGAAAGGGCCGTGGCAGGAAGGTGAGAGAAGAAGAGCTTTTGATTGGTTCCGCGATATTACCACTCATGAGGGAGGTAACAGCTATGCACCATTCATCGCAACAATCCGGGATCAGGTTTACGCAAACGGTACTGAAGAGGAAAAGAAAATGTTCGCGGCTGATGCGAGCGCGCCAAAGACTGAAATTTTAAAAAACCTGCCGCCCGTCAAGGGGCCGGGACGTGTCTGGGCTGTGGATGAAGTCGTCGAGCTGGCTGCACATGGTCTCGAAGGCCGGGACAAAGGTAAAGGGGAAGCCATGTTCCACGCATCCCTTTGTTCAACATGCCACCGCTTCGGAGACAAAGGCGGATCCCAAGGTCCCGATCTAAGCAATCTTGCGGGGCGTTTCACGGTCAAGGATCTCGCCGAGTCTATTATCGAGCCGAATAATGTCATTTCCGACCAGTATGGTTTTCATGAAATTACGACCAACGATGGAAAAACGGTGGTAGGGAAAATTCTCAATGAAAAAGATGAAATTCTAATTATCGCAATCAACCCCTTCGATTATACGCAGAAGGTTGAAGTAAAACGTTCGGACATCAATGAAAGCAAGCTGTCCAAGGTTTCCCCGATGCCAGCCGGAATGATCAATCGCTTGAATTCAGAAGAGTTGAAGGATCTGCTCGGATACTTGTTGGCGAAGTAGATAGGTCATTTGCCACGCAAAAGATACCGCGAGGACCACAGATAATTCCAACCCGACACCACTGTCAGCACCACGGCAAGCGTCAGGGTGATCGGTAGTAGCCACGCGCCATCACCCCATGGCTTGGTCAGGCTGTGGAAAAAAGTAAGCGGAAATTTCACCGAGGACATCGTCTCAAGCGTAAGCCAGATCAGACCTGAGATAAGATAGGTAAGCTGGAAGGTCGTTTTCCATTTTCCCAGCCGATCAGCGGCGAGAACGTGGCCTGCTTCGATCGCGATCTGGCGCAAGCCGGTGACGAGAAATTCCCGCGCGAGGATGAGGGCCGTGATCCAGACAGGGCAGAGACCCTTCGCAGTGAGGAAAACGAAAGCTGAACACACCAGAATTTTGTCAGCAAGTGGATCTAGAAGTTTCCCCAGCGGGGTAACCAGGTTCATTTTCCGCGCAAGCCAGCCATCGATATAGTCGCTGGCGGCTGCAATGATAAACAGAGTCAATGCGACGAAGTGTCCCCACGTGCTTTCCCATGCAACAAACAGGATGAAACCGGCGGTCAGGAACAGGCGGGAAATAGTGATCGCATTCGGCAGGTTCACATGGCGAATGTGAGAAATTGATCACTAAAAGGCAACAAGGGGTTGCACTCAATCTCCATGTCTCCTAAATCCACTGGGCCGCGAATACCGGCGATTTACTATGAGCAATAGCGACTTTGGATTAATCGGGCTGGCCGTCATGGGCCAGAATCTTGTTTTGAATGTGGAATCGCGGGGCTTCAAGGTCTCCGTCTACAACCGCACGACCAGTGTGATGGAGGAATTCGTGGCCGCCCATCCGGATAAGAAACTGGCAGGCGAGGCGACTCTTGAAGGCTTTGTGCAATCGCTCGCTTCCCCCCGCAAGATCATGATCATGGTGAAAGCCGGTGGTCCTGTCGATGCGGTCATTGAATCCCTCATCCCGCTGCTGGATAAAGGTGATATCATTATCGACGGCGGCAATTCCCTCTACACCGATACCGAGCGCCGCGACCAATGGCTGGGCGATCTCGGTTTCCGTTTCATCGGTGCGGGAGTATCCGGTGGTGAGGAGGGTGCACGCAAAGGCCCGTCCATTATGCCCGGCGGACCGACTTCCACCTGGGATGTCATGAAACCGATTTTCGAAAGCATTTCCGCCAAAGTCGATGGCGAACCCTGTGTCACCCACATTGGAACCGGCGGTGCGGGTCACTATGTGAAAATGATCCATAACGGCATTGAATATGGGGACATGCAGCTTATCTGCGAAGCCTATAACATTTTCAAAGCCGCCGGGTTCGATGCCGATGACCTGGCCGGTGTTTTCACTGAATGGAACGATGGCGACCTTGAAAGCTACCTCATCCAGATCACGGCCAAAATCTTCGAACAGAAGGATCCGGGAACCAAGAACGCCCTCGTGGATCTCATACTCGACACTGCCGGTCAAAAGGGCACCGGCAAGTGGACCCTGATCAACGCGGTTGAGAATGCCGTCGTGATTTCCACCATCAATGCCGCCGTAGAAGCCAGAATCCTTTCCTCCATGAAAGACAAGCGCGTCTCCGCCAGCAAAATCCTCGAAGGACCGAAGCCCGAAATAGACCTCAAAAAGAAGAAGCTCATTAAAAAAGTCCATGACGCTCTGTTCGCCTCGAAAATCATTTCCTATGCTCAAGGCCTTGATCTCATCGCTACCATGGGCGCGGAAAAAGGCTGGAATCTGGACCTTTCCAAGATTGCCGCCATTTGGCGCGGTGGTTGTATCATTCGCGCCCGTTTCCTCAACGACATCACCGACGCCTATCGTGCCGATCCAGGTCTTAGCAACCTGATGCTTGCTCCCTTTTTCACGAAGCTGCTTAACGGCTTCCAGGAAAATTGGCGGGAGGTGGTTTCCATCGCCACCTTGGCCGGCATCCCGGTTCCCGCCTTCAGTGCGTCGCTCGGTTACTACGATAGTTACCGTAGCGCCGTTCTTCCAGCCAACCTGCTGCAGGCCCAGCGTGATTTCTTCGGCGCCCACACTTACGAACGCACCGACAAGGCCCGCGGCGAAATGTTCCATACCGACTGGCCTGAGGTCATCGGATGATACTACCAAGTCAGCCTTGTCTGGATTCCTCAGGCGTCTTTTCGAGAATTCCTTGGGCGACCAGGAAATGGTCTGCGGCAGCGACGCTCATTTCAAAGTTCGAATGGCTGACGTTAAAATTAAAGAAGCTATGGTCAGCTCCGATATAATCCATGAGCTTGCAATCGTTCCTGCGCCAGCGCATGCGTCTGCAGAAGCTGACGACTTCTTCGTATGGAGTGAGCCGATCGGACTTTCCGTGTAGGAAAAGCATCGGCGGCAGCTTGCGCCGAAGCATGCTGACCGGGCTTAGCTTTTTGGCTATGCCAGCGTCGGGGAATCGCTCGCTCAACTGTCCTTTCAAACTTGTGTTCACCAATGCGCTGAAAAGCACCAGGGCCTTCGGAATGGCCGGCGGTGCGGCCTTTTTTTCACGATGCATAGCCAATAAGAGGGCGAGGTAAGCGCCACCTGCCGCGCCGACGAAGGCGATTTTTTCAGGATCGATATCAAAAGTCCCGGTGTTTTCCAACAGCCATGCCAGAGCGGCTTTGGAATCATCGATAGCCTCGATAGGGCCGGTCTGGTTTTTACTGCTGACCCGGTATTCAAACGTGATTGCAACAGCTCCACGGCTGGCGAAGTGATGGCAGTGAGGGACGAACTGGGTCACCATGGCCGCATCCCAGAAGCCGCCGTGGAAGCAGGCGATAACCGGACGATTTTCAGTTTTTGAAATCCCTTCCGGGAAAAAAACGTGTGCCAGCAGATCTACTCCGTTTCTGTTGGCATAAACGTAGGTTGATGCGGTTTTGAGGAGTTCCTTATCCCGTGATTCTCCGATCGGGGCGACCTTTTGCAAAATATGACTCATAACTTTAAACACGTCCGCCGGGACGAATCACGAAAGCGCATGGATTTGTTTGTTGTGATTCGGGGTCAATTGTCCAATCGTTTCGTTCATGAAACCGTTTATTTTGGCATTGTTATTATGTTTGCCATCATTATCCCAAGCTCAGAACAGTTTGGGACAGGATTTGGAAAAGTCTTATAATATTTGGCGGACTTCCCTGATAAATAAAGATGTTGCGACCTGGCAGCGGGTGACTGCCGAGCATCGTCGGATCGAGGTTAGAAACAGGATTATCTCCGAGAAACTGCCTTTTCCGGCGGCAATCTTCGATCTTCCGGCGCCACCTCCCGCATTGACAGGGCTGAAATTTCTTGAGGCCTCAATCAATGGCGCGACCGCGAAATCCGCCTATTTCGGAAAGGTTGATTTCGGGGTTGGGGGCGACCCGACAGAAAATCTTTTAGTGCTCTCATTTGTAAAGGGCGCAGGCGGGTGGCTTTATGACCGGGCTGATTTTGTAAATCTGACCGCGTTACCGGAAGTCAGGAAAGAGTTGGCATCCGGCGATCTCGGCTACCTCAAGGGAGTGCCGGAAGCGCAGCCATCCGGCACGGTCCCACCAATTCCGATTGCTGTGAATCCCGCCAGGACCATAGCCAAAGTTTATGTTTTCTGCCCCGGGCGCGAGGTCCAGGTGCAGATCAACAAAATCAGCCGCCACCGCTTTGCAAACGCGAAGGAAGCCGAGGTTGTCCTCGGTGGCGCGAAAATCGGACCCAATGAAGTCCAGTTTTCAGTGGCCAAATTGGAGGGCGGCACTGGCGAGGAAGCCATGACGATCCGAATCTACCTGATGTCTGAAGTGGAAACCGTGAAACCGGTTAAAGTCTTCGAGTATCAGGTCCTGGAAAACGAACCTTTCAAATCATATGACACCGCATCTTTCACCCTCGATGCCGCGCTCGCCGCGAAGCTGATGGGGAAATAGCCTTCGATCCGGCTCTACCGTCTTGCCGCCGAACTGGAATGATTGCGATGACTGCGGCGGGCCGCGCCACTGGTCCTGCTTGCGCCGCCGCCACCTCGGTTTCCGCCACCGCCGCCCTGCTTGATGGCGGGCGGGCGGAAGCCACGGAGATGTTTTTCGGCGAGAGCCTCGCTATGCCAAGGGTGATCGGTAAAGCGGGGGATGGCGGTTTTGATGATCTTCTCGATGTCGCGCAGGAAATCGATTTCATCCTCCGCGCAGAAAGACACTGCCAGCCCATCGGCTCCGGCGCGTCCGGTGCGGCCGATGCGGTGCACGTAGGCTTCCGGTTCATTCGGGAGGTCGTAATTCACCACCAAGCCGACATCTTTGACATCGACTCCACGGGCGGCCACATCGGTGGCTACCAAAACCGGAACGATGCCTTGCTTGAAACGGGCGAGAGCTTTCTCGCGCTGGGCCTGGGATTTGTTGCCGTGAATTGCTTCGGACTCAAAGCCGGCCATGCTGAGGGCTTTCGCGAGTTTGTTCGCGCCATGCTTGGTGCGGTTGAAAACGATGGTGAGTTTGGCGCTGGTGGCCTGCCCTTGTTTTTCTAGCAGCTGCTCCAGCAGATACATCTTGTTGCCGCGATCCACAAAACACAGCTGCTGCTCGATACGCTCGGCGGTGGTGACTTCCGGAGTGATGGTGACGCGGGCCGGGTTTTTGAGAATCGTTTCCGCCAGCGAAACGATGTTCGGTGCCAGGGTGGCGGAGAAAAACAGCGACTGGCGGCGTTGGGGCAGCATGGCGACAATGCGTTTCACATCGCGGAGGAAACCCATGTCGAGCATCCGGTCCACCTCATCGAGGACGAAGAATTCGACGGCGGAGAGATCGACATGGCGTTGATCGATGAGATCGAGCAGTCGCCCGGGCGTGGCGACGAGGATATCGACTCCGGAACGCATGGCGGAAACCTGCGGATTCTGACCGACCCCGCCATAAATCATGGTCTGGCGGAAGCGGATGTTCTTGCCGTATGTGGTGAAGCTCTTGCTCACCTGCCCGGCCAGCTCGCGGGTCGGGGCCAGCACGAGACAGCGGCATTGTCTGGTGCGGGTGTTTTGCGGCGAGCGGTGGATCGCATCAAGGATGGGCAGGGCGAAGCTGGCCGTTTTTCCCGTGCCGGTCTGGGCGCACCCAAGGAGGTCGCGTCCTTCCAGCAGCAGCGGAATCGCCTGGGCTTGGACAGGGGATGGAGTGAGGTATTCGAGTTCGGTGAGAACTTGTTGCAGGGGCGTGGCCAGGGCCATCGCTTCAAATGTAGCGGTCATATGTTTTTTCAGAAAGCCTGCCTCTACCGTGGATCGGTGGCGGGCGTGTCGATGAGTGTAGGGTGGACCTCTTACAATCTCTCATCGATGAAGACCGGAAAAAGCGAAGCCGCGAGCGGCCATAGACAGCGAACTCGCTGTCTGCTGAGGGGAGTTAGTGCGCCACCGGGAAATGGCAAGACATTTCTCAAGGACGCGGCGCGGGCTCACCGGCATAAGCCCGGGCGTTCCTTGGGGCTTGCTTTGATCGGTCGCGCTGGAACAATGCGGCGGGTTTGTTTAAAGAGTATGGAAGCGATTCGAATTGAGAATGTCCGCAAGGTCTTCAGTGGGTCGGTGGTGGCCTTGGATGGCTTGAGTCTGGAGATCGGGGCGGGGGAGTTGTTTTTCCTCCTCGGCGCTTCCGGCTGTGGGAAAACCACCCTGCTGCGCTGCATCGCCGGGCTTGAGACACCGACCGAAGGGAAGATTTATTTCGGCGAAACGGATGTGACCTCGCTGGCGCCGCACAAGCGCGAGGCCGCGATGGTGTTTCAGAGCTACGCGCTGTGGCCGCATTTGACTGTCGGGCAGAATATTGCCTTCGGTTTGGAGGAGCGGAAGGTGCCGAAGGCCGAGATCAAGACACGGGTTGCCGAAGCCTTGGAAATGGTCCGCTTGGGCGGTTATGGCGATCGATCGATCGATCAGCTTTCCGGCGGGCAGCAACAACGGGTCAGTCTCGCCCGCGCCTTGGTGGTGAAACCCCGCTGTCTGCTTCTGGATGAGCCGCTTTCGAACCTGGACGCGCAATTGCGGGTCGAGATGCGGCGGGAGATCCGGCGGATCGTGAAGGAAAACGGCCTCACCGGGATTTACGTCACCCATGATCAGGAGGAAGCGCTGGCGATGGCTGACCGGATGGCGGTCCTCTCATGGGGAAAAATCGGCCAGGTCGGCACCCCGGAAGAGATCTATCGCCGGCCGGTGAATAGCTACGTCGCGGGCTTCATCGGCGAGACTAACCTGATCGAGGGGGAAGTGATGGAAATGCACGAGGGCTACTGCTTCGTCAAAGTGAAAGGCGCGGCCTTGGTGGGACGCGTCACCCTCGGCGATTGGCAAGCGAAAGCAGGCGATCTGGCGACAGTATCCGTGCGGCCGGAGGCGTGGCGCTTGCAAGAGCACGGCGGCGAGAACGAGATTTCAGGGAAAATCGTCGGGCGCAGCTACCTTGGTCAACGGATCGAGTATTTCGTGGAAACCGCCATCGGCACCCAGCAAGTGGTGGAAATGAACCCGCATGTCATCCAGGAAATCGCCGCCCGCGTCGTCCTCCACGCCCAGCATGGCGATGTGGTGGTATTTCCAAAATAAAGCTACACTGCTGGGGAGCACACGCGCCCTCGCGTGTGGGATGGGGCGCCCTCGGCCCATTCGGGCCTTCCCGGTGTTGCGTGTGCTCCCCAGCGTTTGCCCATGATGACGCCGTCAGTATAAAATATACTGCGTTTGGAGGAT
>JACMMB010000314.1 GCA_014379305.1 Akkermansiaceae bacterium | reverse complement strand
TGGCGACCGCCGAGAGCTGTACCGGCGGGCTGATTGTAAACCGGATTACGAATATTCCCGGAGCGAGCGAGGTTTTCACCCATGGGTGGGTGACTTATTCCAACATGGCGAAAGCGGATCAGTTGGGTGTGGAAACATCGGTTATCACCAAATCCGGAGCTGTTAGTGAGGAAGTCGCCCGCCAAATGGCCAAAGGTGCGTTGGAAAAAAGCGGTGCGGATATTGCGGTTTCGATCACTGGCATTGCCGGACCAGACGGTGGGACCGAGGAAAAACCGGTCGGCACGGCATGGATTGGCTTGGCAATAAACGGAGGTGAGACCTTGGCTATCAGGGTTTTTCACCCGAGAAACAGGAAGGATTTCAAACAGTCCGTCAGCCAGTCCGCTCTGAACATGATCAGGATAAAACTGGGTTAGAGCGAAACCGCTGCCGGGTCATTCCTCTTTTTCCTCACCTTTGGGCTGTTCTACTTTCCGCTCCCGGTCGGGTTCCTGCTGTTCCTTTTGCTGGCGCTGCATTTCCTCCTGCTGGCGGGCGAGTTCCTGCTGCTCCCGTTGGATTTGCTCCTCTTGCTGTTGCCGGGCAAGTTCCTGTTGCTCGCGCATCTGTTGCTCCTGCTCTTGCTGGCGGGCTCTTTCCTCACGCCGGGCTTGTTCCTGTTGTTCGCGGGCACGCTCCTGCTCCTCGCGCATGCGTTCCTGCTGTTCTTGTTGAACCTTTAGAGCCTGCTCGCGCTGTTGCTGTTCCTGCCGCTGGCGGTTTTGTTGCTCACGGGCTTCTTTCTGCTGTTCGATCATTTTTTCCTGCTGCTCTTGTTGGCGCTGCAAGGCTTGCTCGCGTTGTTGCTGTTCCTGACGAATCTGTTGTTCACGGGCAGCTTGGATCTCCTGCCGCTCATCTCGCATTTTTTCCTGCCGCTCGCCGCTTGGTTCGGGTTCAGGAGCGACTTCAGGACGATCAGGTGGTGGTAGCGGATTAGTCGGTTCCTCTGTGTTCGGAGTTACTTCGGGTCTGGCTTTGGGATCAGGCCGGTCAGGGCGCTTCGGAAGCTTTGGCGATGGGACTGGAACCGCAGGGTCGCCGGGATTTGGAGTTACTTTCGGCATTGGCTCTGGGGCACCAGATCGGTCGGGACGGTTGGGTCGATTCGGCCGCTCGGAAGATGGAGGTGGCTCAGGCAGTGTCGGTATTTCCTCAACCGGAGCGGGCTCAACACCTGGAGCCACCGGAGGAACAGGGAGCGATGGAATCGGATCCGCAACTCCAGGCCTGCCCGGGCGACCGGGACGTTGTGGAATATTCGGCCTTTGCGGAATCCTATCTTCCGGCGGTGTAGGATCGAGCCTCGTGGCCGCATCATCAGATGGCTCCTGCCTTTTTTCGCCGCGGGCTTTCCCCAATCGTTCGCGCCGCACTCGTTCGAAACTTTCACGCCCACCTGACTCCGAAACGATTTGTTCCGCCTCCCGTGATTCTGAATCACGGCGGGCACGGAAACGCTCGCGAATCTCAGGTGAAAGCTCGCGAGGGCGCTCGGCGGTGACGTTTCCCAGGTCTCGTGAAATCCGGCGCGGGCGCAGTGCCCGGTTCCAACCGGCGTCCATGCGCGGGGCGGAAACCTCCAGATCACGACCGTTGAAATGTGCGGAGAGATTCCGCTCGCCCCGGTCAAACCGAGGATTCCGGTTGACCCGTAGATGATGGATTGGAAATTGCCTGCCTATCTCGTCGCAAACCCGTTGATAGCGGGGACCGCCTACGAAAATCCGGTTATGATTGATCTGATAGATCGTGATATTGGTTGTCCGCTCGTAAATGACGATGTTCCGG
This sequence comes from Akkermansiaceae bacterium, assembly GCA_014379305.1. Lineage (GTDB taxonomy): Bacteria > Verrucomicrobiota > Verrucomicrobiia > Verrucomicrobiales > Akkermansiaceae > Luteolibacter. The sequence continues at coordinate 3,907 of JACMMB010000314.1, read as the reverse complement.
TTGAGTGGCACGCAATGGGATTGGATCGGACTCCCAAAGTGTTTGTAGGCAACGAATGAGAACCATGAGTTCCCGATTTCGAAATTGGCTTCCACCGAGGAATCCCACGAGCGTCTCTGCCATGCAAGTGTTTCGGGGGGTAGCGGAGCCCAGCCGATGTAGCCCGGGCTTTCCCGGAAAGTGACCCATGCCGGAGCCCATTCCGATCCGGGAATCCAGACCCAGCCCACTCTGCGGAGTAGCGCCCAACGGCCATAATGATAGCAGGCCCATCCGAAAGGTTCACTCGAAACCCAAGTCCAGCCTTGGTCGGTGAATGCCCACCGGCCACGGGTGTAGGGTCTCCAGGAGGCATCGCGAACGACACTGGGCTGGAAAACATAACCGTAATCGGAGGTATCGAACCAGGATCCGAACTCACCCAAGGGTTGGTAGAAATTACTATAATCCGCCGTGGGTTCGCCGTCGTCAAAGTTGCCGGCAGATGGCAGGGATGACACAGGTTGGCGGCCCGCGAGATTCCGTTCCCTTTCTTTCAAATTATCCTCAAGACCGGTGAGTTCCTGTTTGCGGCTCTCGATTTCATTCTGAAACCTGGAAATCTTTTCCTCCCGCTCGATAAGCTCGCGCTGACGCTTTTCGAATTCCTCAGTCGCAGCCGCATTTTTTGTTTCAAGATCATCTTCCATCTCGAGGCGCTGTTTCTCGATGAGAGTCCGCTCCCGCTCAATGGCCTCGCGTTCATTGGCAAGCTGTTGCTCGGCGAGTTGCGACTCAAGCTGGCGCTGACGTTCAGAGGCTTCCGTGGCCTGCTTTTCCAGTTTGCCAAGCTTTTCCTGAAGGTCAGGCGATGTCTTGTCACAGGAGACGAGGCCTAGGATTGAAGTAGCTGCAAGGATGATTAAAATATGGGTTTTCATTGGACGACGAGGTTCAAGGCCTTTGACAAGATGCGGAGCGGAAAGATTCATTCTTTTCTAGAGTGAAATATGGAAATCCACGTGCCCCGCGCTATTCCCGGTATCGACTGACGTTTCACGGAAAACCCGGGTGCCGAGTGCGGCCTCCATCGCCCGCTGCTCCATGGCTATGGCGCGCGGATAGGATTCAAAAATTTCGCGCAGCGGGTGATGAAACTGTCTGAGGATTATCGTCGCCTCGCCCGGCTCATGAAGGCAACGGATAAACAGGGCTTCCTGCTCGCGGATTTTTGCGAAGAGCCGGGCTTTGTAGAGCAGGGTAGTGCCTTTGCTCAGGCGGGCTTTCCAGACTTCTTCCTGTTCACGGAAGTATTGAAAAAGCATTTTTTCAGGGGCGTTCTCTCCGAAGAGTTGACGAATTTGATCAAGCATTTTCAGGGTGAACTCCGCAGGGATAGACGGGAAGAGGGCGTCCGCTTTCTCAGAGAGACGGTAGAAAATTTCCGGCCGTCCGATTTCCGTTCTTGGGATGCGGGTACGTTGTAAATATCCGAGTTTAGTGAGATCTTCGCAGTGCTGCTTGACCGTCATGTAGCTGGAGTTGAGTCGCCTTGAAAGCTCGCTCACAGCAAGGCCGTCAGAAATTTTCAACTCGGTGAGAGTGCCGAGCCATTGAGGTTTGAGAAGATCATGAAAGACGGGAAGAAACATCTGGGGCCAAGCTTTCGCAATTTACATGGATTGAAAAAGATAGATTAGGGAATGGTTATTTGCTTGTCGAGCGGGCTTGCCGAACCAGGGTCTGGCGGAATTCCAGGAAGCAAAGCGAAACATAAATAGACGATGACGGTCGGCAACAAGGCCCCCAGAAAAAGGTAGAATGGCGAGATGCCGGCTTGAAAAAATCGCGCCAGAATGCTTTGCCCGGCCGGGTTGGGCGCATTGGCGATCAGGGTAAGCCCACCGCCCGCAACCGCACCCGCGACGACGGCATGCTTTGCGGAAATGGACAGCCCGTCCACCTGTGAGGCCAGGTAGGTAATTGCGGCATTATCATTGAATGAAGTGAGAATGGTTGCTCCTGACATCAAGGTATGATCATTCAGCGCGCGGATCACAGGCTCGATCCACCAACCCTGACAGCCGCCGTGAATCACCAATCCCGCCAAGAAGAAGCCCACGAGAATCGGACTCCGCCATGAGACCGGATTCTGGTGGTGACGGGTGGACATCAGAAAGGCGAGGAAGAACAGAAATCCTCCCACGAAAAGCACCGGATAATGGACCGCATAGACTGTCCAGGCGAGAAATCCGAGATGCACCGATGTGATCCATACGGGAACAGCATCCTCCCGCTCATGCCATGAAAGCCGCATTTCCTCCGGTTTTCCACCGCTTCCCACCTTGACACTGAGCTGGGCCAATTCCCGGCGGAAAATGCAATAATAGGCAGTGGTGGAAACCATAATTCCAATCATCGCTTTCCACCCGAAATGACCCAACATATGCGGCGTGCTCCATTCCCATGTCCTGGCAACCATAAGTACGGGCGGCGCGGCAAAGTTTGTCAGGGTGCCGCCCACGGATATATTCACAAACAGCAGGCCCAAAGTGGCATAAGCGAGCTTCCGTGAAGGCCTGTAATGATAGAATTTTTTCGCCAGGAGCAGTGCGCCGATGGTCATGGCCGCTGGCTCGGTAATGAACGAACCCAAAATCGGAGCGATGATCAATACGCTCATCCACCATGCGCCTGGAGTGGTTTTCCCGATCCCCGCCGCCTTTGCCATCAGCCGCTCCGCGAATCGCAAGATAGGACGACTTGCCGCGATTGCCATGATAACGGCAACGAACATTGGCTCGGTGAAATCACGATCCTCGCCGAGATAGAGTTTGAAATCGTGCCATGAATAAAAATAAGCGGCTGCACCCGCAAGAACAAGGACCCAGAGTCCGAAGATCACCTCTACTTCTCCCAGGAAATGCATTAGGGTCGCAGGGAATGAAACCTCTGTCTGAAAATCAGGCGGTTTTTCACCCCGCGAACTTTCCGAACGGATCATTTCCTCGTGTGTGACCTTCAGCTTGTGAGCGATTTTGTTGATTGGACCGGCAGCAAATGTATGGATGATGGCCAGCAGGAAAATGATACTCGCAGCGACATTGAACGGATCAGCAGCAGCCCGGGATTTTATGATCTCAATCATTCCCCCATCGACTTTTTCGTAACTTTCCAGAGGCCTCGGCATTGCTGAGTATTGAGTCGTTCCGTTACCAAGCAGGGGGTAAACAGGCTCCACCGCTGGTAACGCGAGACTATTTGCCGCGCTGATTGGCAGGAGCAAAATCCCAACCGTAAGCCATAAACAAAACTCCTTCATAAACAACAAACCCCAATAAATGCCATGCGTCCGGCGGGCAAGGCCAAGTTGGTTGAACTCATTGCCTACCGCTTTGCATTGGCAACTCGCGCTGCTTCGGTTTATTCCTCCCTCCCAGCGTTTTTCAAACCACATGCTCTCCGATCTCACCATCATTAAAGCCGGCACTGGCGTTCTGACGAAAACCTCCGATGGCACTATTGATCGGGCGGCGCTTACCTATCTTGTGGCTGCAATTTCAGCTTTGATCAATGCCGGGCGGCGCTGCGTTTTTGTTTCGTCGGGCGCCGTGGGCTCCGGCGTTTCGGCACTGGGCCTGAACGAATATCCCAATGATATCGAAACCCGCCAGGCATGTGCAGCCGTCGGCCAGGCCCGCCTGATGAGCACTTACAATTCGCTGTTTTCAAACTTTGATATATCGATCGCCCAGATTCTCCTCACTGCCGAGGACATTAAAACCACAGAACGGGCGACAAATCTCATGAATACATTCGGAAGATTGCTCCGGGAACCGCGCATACTTCCCATCATCAATGAAAACGATTCCGTTGCCGTCGAGGAGTTGAGATTTGGAGACAATGACAAGCTCTCGGCCGAAGTCGC
>JACMMB010000313.1 GCA_014379305.1 Akkermansiaceae bacterium | reverse complement strand
TGCGCCAGCCGGTTCGCCCTGCGGTTCAGTTGGCGGTAGGTCATCTGCTCCGCGGGCTGACTCGTACCGGTACGGGCCAATAACAAAGCGGTTGCGTCCGGTGTTTTTTCCACCTGGGCTTCGAACAAATGGATCAAGCTTTGGGTGCTTGCCTCAAAACTGGACTGGTTCCATTCAACGAGCACCTGGTGCTTCTCTGCCGCTGAAAGCAGTTCAATATCGCTCACGAGCGCCTCCGGGTGATGAACGATATAATCAAGAATCGTCGTTAAATGCGCGCCCATTCGCCGGATCGAATCCTTCGAGAACAGATCGGAGCGAAAGATGATCTCGATGCGCCCCGTTTCACCAAGGAAATGTACCTCCAGAGGAAATTGGTTCTCATCCAGGTGGCTTGGATTTTTGTGTTGATGCACGCAAAGAAAAGACTCTCGAGCTTCGATCTCCGAATGGGCGGGGGCAACAGGCTGCTTACCCAGCAGTTCCTTGATCTTCGCGGTACGATCAATCGCCACCGAAATGGGGCGCTTGATAAGTTGGGAAAGTCCGCAGGTTGTGAAAGTAGCGATCTCCTCTCCCGTATAACGATGAAGCAGATACGCCCAGGCGGTGATACAGATATTCTCTAAACCAACAGGATCATTGAACTTGGTCAGATAATTGCACGTTTCAGCGGGAATGGAGCGTGTCTCGCGCACGTATCTGTTGGTGCTTCGTTCGGCGGAACGAAAATTGAGAAGATTGCTCAACTTCGTCCTTTCGACATGCGCCGATTTCCATGCAGCCAGCCGGAAACCGGCGCGGATGAAGGCCGTTCGAAAGCCATGCTTCTCGTATAGATGCTGGGCCGCACTCTTGTTCTCGACCTGCAGAAACAGGGTGGTGCAGCCATTTTCTCGAGCAACGGCTGCAATGTGCTCGAATAAGCGGCCGCCGAATCCCCGGCCTCTTTTATCAGGTGGCGTGCCGATGTTATAAATGCAACCGATCTCACCCTCTGAGATCAGCGTGCCTACCGAAGCCGGTATTGATTGGTTATCAAAAAGAATGAAGTGCTGAGAGTGTGCTTGGCCATTCGTCGGTGCTTGCTTCAGAACACGACTATAACCAGCCTCTTTGATCTGGAAGGAATCGGAAAAGACCTTGATGAATTCCCCAAGTGAAATGGCGTTGACGCTCTTAACTGACGAATTTGTCCGAGGTGCGGGCTCCAGTTCGGCGCAGACCATCCATGCTTCTTCATCGAACTTGTCGAATCCGGCCGCTCTCAAGCGGTCCACCTGTTCGGCAGTTGGCTCCGGAACGTAAATTACCGGACGCCTATTCCTGCCGGACTGCCACGCCGAGCCGAGGCCGATGACTTCCGCAAACTGAGCCTCGGTCCCGCCCATCCACGCAACATGGTTCCACATCGGAACAGGCGTGATTTCCGAAAATGCAAAAAGCCCTCCGGCAGCATCCTGCAGCTCGGAAACAAAGCATCCCTGCTGGAAGTCATAATGCTTCCGCAGCAATAAGGCTGCGTCCACTTGTGTTAAGGGGTTCTGACTTAACATAAGTTAAAACGCGGGCAGGGGCATCGTGTTTATTTCCGCAGAAAAACGAAGGTATCACTCTCTTCGCGCGCCACTCTGAATCCGAGGCCGATCAAGGTGGCAACGATGTTATAGGTTATCTCCTGCCCCATGACCTTGGGATGGAGTTCGATGATGATCTTGCTAATCTCCTCTGGTATCTGGCGGAAATCGATGAACTGTTCCGCGCCCTCGATATCGATGATCAGGACGTTTACCTTTTCCCCTGCCGTTTTCAGCAGCGTCTGCAACGTGCCGGCAGGCACGCGCACGGTCTTGACGCCTTCCTTGCCCGCGCCGTCGTAGCAGATGGAGTTCTCCCAAAAATCGCTGCCCACTTCGAGATCGACAAAACCATCCGCGTGGGCCAGGGCCATGTTCCACACTCGCGGCTGAACGCCGTTCATCGCGCAATTCCGCTTCAGAATTTCGTAGGTGCGGGGATTGGCTTCAAAGCAGGCGTAGTTTTTTATCCCGAGCTTTTTTTGGCATAATAGGCCGATGAACCCGATCGCACCTCCGACCTCGAGCACGGAATCGCTCGGATTTAGAAAGTCGCAGCACATCTGCTTTTCGTGCGCTTCGTACGCCCCGCTCAGCAACCGATTGCGGATCTTGGTGGAGAGTTCGGAAACGTCAAACTTCAGACCCTCGAGGGTGATCTCCTGAATTTTTGGAAGGACGTACTTAAACCGATACCGGAGTTGAAATTCCTGGATCAGGTGGTGAATCAGAGTTTTCTCGAACAAGGATTTAGCGGCTGGCATACGGTCTATAAAGTTTGCGCCAGGATTGGTTCCGGCTTGGCTGAAGGGGCGGCAAGCTTTTCGCTCCGGGCAAAAGCCTGCTCGGATTCGAGGGTCATAAGTTTGAAAATTTCAGGAATTGCATTCACCTGGACGGGCAGTTCAGTTTGATTCGTCAAGAGTGCGGCATAGCTATGCTTGTCGGTGGGGTGGTAGCCGTGCATGGCCCGAATCGGTCGTTCCCCCATGTGGCTGGGCACGATCAGCACCCCTTCCTTGACGAGAAAGATCAATTCTCCGAAGTAGCGGTCCTCGAAGAGCGCTTTCATTGCGGCCAGTTCGCTGTCAGGCAGAATGCGCCCCTGCGGGACTGTTTTTAGCGCCGCCGAGATTGCTTGGCGGGCGCGTTCGTTGAAGAACCAAAACCGGGCCATGGTGGAGTCGTAAACCACCGCGTAATCCTTCTCCATTTGAACCGGCAGCGCGTCTATCTTCGAGCGCAGGTCCAGATACTCATCGCAGTTCGCCATGCCGTGGTCGCTGAACACATAGAGATGAACCTCGCGGTAATGATATTTGACGTGATCCAGAAGCTCCTGAATCCACTTTTCATAATGACGCAGTTTTGCGGGAACTTCCGGGGATTCGTTGCCCACAGAGTGAAGGAGCCCATCCAGTCCAGGCCAGTACATGAACGCGAAATCAATACTTTCGGACGACACCTTTCCCTTTAGAATGTCCAGATTTTCTCGTTCGCTTAAATCCGGTTCGCTGACAAAATATGGAATGTGACGGCGCGTTAGAAAATCGAATATATTCGGACCCCGGTTCATGCCGCCGGGCTTGAGCGGGCTTTTTTTCTCCGTGAAATCATAAAGCGAGATATACTTAAAGGGAATGTTATAAAGGTCGAAATAGCCCCGAAAATTGAGCTGACGCTTCACGGCCTTGGTCAGAAGCCTCCGCACGATGCGCCGGCTGGTAATCGCCTTGGGCAGCCATCGAAGCAGCCGGAGGCTCTTGAACGGCGAGTTCCTGGGGTCATACACAAAATAACACCAGTTGCGGTGCTCGACCGGCCAGCGCCCGGATAGAATACTGGGAACACATGTGGAGCTATAACCGAAAACTGATTCGAGCCGGCGCCGATGGGGTGCGAAAGACTTGGCGAATGGGTCGTTCTTGATGATCTCCCAACCGCACGCATCGACCATGATGAAGAGAGGCAGAACGTCTTTCATGCGAAGCTCTTTTTGGTTTGTGCCGGGACGGTCTTCATTCGGTCATAATGAGAAACGTCTGGTCATCACTGAGCGTCGAGGTCGCCTGGAAAGCCATCAACTCAGCGGCTAGCTCATCCTTCAGTTCGTCCGCTCCCCGGCGCAGGTGCGGCGCTCGCTTCAGCCATTTGATCAACCGCTCCTGGCCGAAAAATTCCCCCGCGCTGTTCCGCGCTTCGGTCAGACCGTCGGTATAGAGCAAAACGCGCGAGTTTTTTGGGAGGATCTCAGTTTGGTTGGAAAAGGTCGTCTCGGGCAGAATCCCAAGAGGCAGACCTTCCGGCGCGATGCTTTTGACATTGCCTTCCGAGTCCACGGCAAGCAGGACCGGACAATGGCCGGCGCTCGCGGC
>JACMMB010000312.1 GCA_014379305.1 Akkermansiaceae bacterium | reverse complement strand
TGGGTTCCCGCTTTGATGACCGGATCATCGGCCAGCCGGCGAAATTCTGCAAGGATGCCAAAGTCATCCACATCGACATCGATCCGGCGGAAATGAACAAGATGATCCGCCCGGACGTCCAGATCGTCGGCGATGCGAAAGCGGCGCTCACCGAAATCAATGAGAAGATCGGCCCGCTTGAAACCAGCGAGTGGATTGCGAGACTCGACGGCTACAAGAAAAAATTTCCGCTTGGTTACAAGAAGCAGGGCGGCCTCCGCATGCAGCAGGTCATCGACGAGCTCTATCATCTCACCAAGGGCGAGGCCATCGTTTCCACCGACGTGGGCCAGCACCAGATGTGGGCCGCGCAGTGTTATAAAAACCACGAATCCTACCACTGGCTCTCATCCGGCGGGGCCGGTACCATGGGCTTCGGTTTTCCCGCTGCCATCGGCGCACAGCTGGCTTGCCCGGAAAAAACAGTCATCTCCATTTCCGGCGATGGCGGCTTCCAAATGACCTCGTTCGAGCTGGCCACCGTCGCGATACACAAACTTCCCGTGAAAATCGTGGTTCTCAACAACCACTACCTCGGCATGGTTCGTCAATGGCAGGAATTGTTCTACGAGGATCGAACTTCCGGCGTGGACCTGGTGGGAAATCCTGATTTCTGCAAGCTCGCAGCCGCTTACGGCATCCCCTCCGTTTACATAAAGCGTCCGGCGGATGTGACCAAGCAGCTTCAAAAAGCGCTCGATTACAACGACGGCCCGATTCTCATTCACGCCGAATGCGTTAAAACCGATAATGTTTTCCCCATGATTCCCGCCGGAGCCGCGCTCGAGGACATGATTACCGAAGCGCCAAAGCAGAAAATGGCGAAACCGGTCGGTTCCACGTAAACTTGGAAACCGCAGAGCCCATTTAACCCGAATAATCCGCGCATGATCACCACTACCGACACACCCGTTGCTCCCAATTTGGGCGGCTCCGGCCATACTCTCTCCATCCTCGTCAACAACGAGCCGGGCGTCCTCATGCGGATCTGCCAGGTATTTTCCCGCCGGGCCTTCAATATCGATTCACTCGTTGTCTCCCAAGGGCGGAATCCGCGCTTCTCGCGGATGACCATCGGTATCACCGGCGACCCGTCCGGACTCGAACAAATCATCAAGCAGGTTTCCAAACTCATTGATGTCATCCATTGCTCCGAGCACACCATCGACTACGCGGTCACCAAGGAGATGATCCTGATCAAAATCCTCTGTTCCACGGAAGACCGCTCCGCCGCCCTTCAGATTTGCGAGCACTTCAATGGCAAAACCGTCGATCTCACGCCGACGTCCATGGTGGTCATGATCACGGGAGACACACCCAAGCTTGATGCCGCCGTCACCATGTTTACCCAGTACGAAATCATCGAGACCGTGCGCACCGGAAAAGTGGTGATGGCCCGCGGTGAAAAGCCCACCTAGGGCGAACTATCGCTCGCGGCGGATCTTTACCGCGACGAATTCAGTGTTTGGCAGGACCTTTTTCTCCACCTTCACCTGAACCGACTTCAAGGGGAAGCATTGCAGGAGCTCCCCGGCGATGTCACTGGCCAACGTTTCGATCAGGTGTCTCGGCCTGCTGATGGCGATCGCGCTGAGGCTTAGCGAAACTTCATGATAATCGACTGTGTTCCCGACTTTATCCTGGAGCCCGTCGAAGCCCTGCGCTGGCTGCATCCACACGCTGATCCATACGGATTGCGGAGTCGAACGCTCACCCTCCGGGACACCGATGTGCGTTTCAACCTGCTGGCGGCGGATTTCGATTTCGTCACCACTCATGGCCACAGCTTCCCATCGATGACGCGATTCAAAAGCACTTTTGTCGCGTGGTTCAAATCCATGGCTAGAGCCTGATCCATGGTCACCCAGACAAACTCCTCCGCCTCCTCGTTCAGAGTGACCTCATGCGAATCCGCAAGCGCGATGTAGTTCAGCAGCAGGAAATGCTCGCTACGGAAAAACTCCGGTGAGTCGATGCAATCCTGCACCATCACGAACCTGATTGCGGAAATTGCCAAACCGGTTTCCTCCTGAATTTCGCGCCGCAACGCTGCTTCACTCTCCTCTCCCCGCTCGATCTTGCCGCCGGGAATGCCCCACAGATCACGCCACTTGTGCGTGCGGATCATCAGGACCTTCCCCGCACCATCGTGAAGCAATCCACCCACTGTCGCCACCGGTCGCTCGGCCTTGCGTTTCTCCAGCATCCTCACCAGCACCCCGAGATCCGGCACCGTGATGTCCGGCCGCACCCCTGCCAGAACCTCCGCATGATGATAACCGGTCAACACGGCAATGGATGAAATTCCACCATGTTTCGCCGTCTCCACATCGTGCGTCATGTCGCCGACAAAAGCGGTTTCCTCCTTCCGCAAACCATGGGTTTCCAGAATATTCTCGATAAGTTCCCGCTTATCCATGATGCCCGCATAGGTCTTCTCGAAAAACCCTGCCATTCCGAACTCGCTGAGCTGCCGCTCGAACGCCACCGCATCCATCGAGGTCAGGACAAACATCCGTAAGCCCCGCGCCTTCGCCCATTCGAGTTTTTCCCGAGCGAAGGGCAATACGGTTACTAAACTCACCGCGTCTTCGAAGGCTGGACGGAAATGCGCCTCCAGTTCCTCAATCGCCACACCCGGCAGAATCTCTTCATAAAAATCACGGTACGGCAGACGGAAGCTGCGGCGGAAGCCCTCCCGGTCATACGGCGCGATGCCGTATTTTCCCAACACCGCATTGGTTGCCTCGATGACCGGACCCATGTCGTCCACCAGGGTGCCGGACCAATCGAAAATGAGATTTTTGAACATGCGCGCTAACCTAAAGTGAACTTTATTGAGTGGATCTTGTCCGCGCCGAAGCGTTCCTTGATCTTCAGCAACAGCTCGGGCTTCAGCTGCTCAAGATG
>JACMMB010000311.1 GCA_014379305.1 Akkermansiaceae bacterium | reverse complement strand
GAGTGGCCATTGCTTCCTCAATCCTTGGATTTATCTTGTGTTCAACGGTTTCGAGCGCCACGCGGATTGCGTTTCTTACTGCAAGCCCGGAGGATGATCCGTGCGCGATGATAACGACACCATTGACGCCAAGCAGAGGGCTTCCACCATAGGTTTCATAGCTGCTTTTGGCCTTTAATGCTTTGAAAGCACCCTGCGCGAGCAGGGCACCGGCCATGCGCAGGGGTGTTTCCTTGATCTCGGATCTCAGCCATTTTGAAACGGCCTTGGCGGTGGCTTCGACGCTCTTTAGCACGATATTGCCAACAAAACCGTCACAAAGGACGATATCCAGTTTAGTTTCAAAAAGGTCATGGCCTTCGACATTGCCTATAAAGTTGATACCGGGAGTGGCTTTGAGAAGTTTGAAGGTTTCTTTGGTGAAGGAAGTTCCCTTCTCATCTTCTTCGCCATTAGACATCAGGCCCACTACAGGATTTTTCACGCCGAGCACGTGCCGAGCGAAGGCGGTGCCCATGATGGCGTAGGCAACCAGGTGCTGGGGTTTGGAGTCCGGATTCGCACCCGCATCCAGAATGTTACATATCCCGTGTTCGTTGGGGAGCGGAGAGGCGATGCCGGCACGGTCCACCCCTTTGAGACAGCGGAGTTTAAGAGTAGCGGCTGCGACAGCCGCCCCGGTGTTTCCGGCTGATACGAAGGCATCGGCATACCCGTCCCTAACCAGATCCATCGCCACACTGATTGAGGAAAGTTTTTTCCGGCGAATGGATTTGGCTCCCGGTTCTGCCATGCCGATGACCTCAGGGGCGTGAACGATGCTGACTCTTGGGTCGTATAGATTCAGTCCCTGTGCTGCTGCTTCTTTCCGCAAAGCGGACTCCTCGCCTACCAAAAATAGATGGCGGAGTTCCGGGTAATTCTTCAGGGCCTCCAAGGCGCCAAGAATATTTATTGCGGGGGCGTGGTCGCCACCCATGGCATCAAGTGCAACCTTCATGGAAATGGGATTATATGATGGGAACTCTTTTTTCAGCCACGGCACGAAGAAAAAACCCTCGCCAGAAAACCAGCGGGGGTTGGGAGGAGGATTTCCTCAAATTTAATTAAAGAGCCTCCACCTCTAATACCTTGCGTCCACGATAGGTGCCGCAGGACGGACACGCGATGTGTGAAGGCACGGTTGCTCCACAGTCAGAGCAAGAGCTGAAGATGGGTGCGCGCCAGCGGTTCGCGCCACGGCGCATTTTTTGGCGGCTTTTGGATTGGCGGCGTTTTGGTACGGCCATGGTCGTTTGGTAGGTTAAGTTTGATCGTTAAGACCCGTGAGGTCATCGAGAGCGGACCAGCGGTTATCGCCCTCTTTGCGGGGGGCAGGAGATAAATCATTACCCGGGGTGTTGTCCACTGCTAAATATCGGGGATCGATTTCGCAAGGTTCGGGTACATCCCCTTCGTCGCAGCGGGGATTGACGGGGAACTCAAGCAATATCTCTTCGCGCAAGGCTTCCGTCACATCCACAAGGCCTGAATCGGCGATTTCAACGGAAATGGCGGTTGTTTTCAAATGGATGGTTTGTAGAAATTTTTTGAGAGTGACTACACAGATAAAATAAAACGGCGCGGAAATGTGGCCGGTCAGGAGGAGTTCGGAATCGAAGCGCTGGACCCACAGATCATATCCAAGCGGCCCCGCAGAGGTGGCATCACTAGTGGGGAGGTCAAAGATTTTGCCATCCAGTTCACCGGAAACTGCCTCACCTTCCTCGGGGAGATTGGCGAGTTCGATGACAAGGGATTGTTTCATCTGGATATTGTGAATGTGGTCGGGATTACGAATCACTCAGCTCTGGACAGGCGGGTAAGCCCGCGCTGGAGAAGGACTCCATCGATATTTGTTGAGATAGCCTCGTCAAGGTAGACGGTAAAATTCTCCTCCAGAAACTCGATGGAATGGAGATTGTTCTCATCGGCTTTATCGAAGGCTTTGATGAGTGTTTTCATGCTGTCGATTTCGATGCCGTTGACTTTCTTGACAATGAGATTGCGGAGCCGCTCGTAACCCACGGTTGCGGGAGTTGGGATGGAGCCGCTCAGGAAGATGATGCGCTTTGCCTTTTCCTCATATTTTTCCGGATTTTCATAAGCATCGAGAAGGTTCAATGGAGCGAGAGATGCCCAGTCTTTGCCGAAGGCTTCAAGGACAGGGCGGGTAAGTTCTTGAAAAACCAAGCCACCTTTGACGAGAAAGTTTGGCGGTCGGTCGAATTGGTAGTCGGGGACCAGATTGTTTTCCGGTTCCTCACGGGTTAGGATCGCGGTGATTTCGAGTGGATCGCCATCGCGTAACATGGAAAGAACGATTTCATCACCGGTTGATTTTTCACCGCGGACCAAGTGGCCCCAGAATACCGACCCGTAATGGGGATGCCGATAGAACCCGCGACGGTCAATCGGGAGACCGTCGGCGGCAAGCAGCACATCGCCCTTTTTGATCCCGGCAAGATCGGCAGCACCACCTTTGCGGACGCTGCTGATGTATATTCCGCCTTGATCCGGCTTCAATTTGAGAGAGTCGCGAAAGGAAGGATCTTCCGTGCGGGCGATGGCAATACCCAAGGATGGAAAGCCCGCATAGGTCCCGTCTTTCACGTTATTGAGGAAATGGGAAATGATATCGACAGAGAGCACATCCGAGATCTGATCGTCGGAGTTATAGCTTAGGAGAATGCCTGCGAGCGCGTTGTTTTTAAGAACCGGGAGCGAGAAACTGCTGGCGGCGCTTTGCATCGAGGCTTTTACAAGATAGGTAAGGAAGCTTTGGTTCGGCAGGAAACTGGTGGCCACGTCGATGGATTGCAGCGTGCCTGATGTCAGAAGACTGTTGCCATTATCCTCGACTTGGAAAATTTGCAGCGCACTGCCGATTTCCGGGGTCCCGGCTAAGGCGAGGGCGTGAGTATTGGCAAAGAAGTCTTCCTTTTCCTCATCCGATTTGGTGGTGAGAAGGGCCAGGTTTGCTTCGTAATCAACGGCGATGATTCTTGCTTCCGCAGTCCGTGAGCCGTCTGCGGATTCGAATTCAATGTAGGTTGCATCAGCAACCATTTCAGCAGTTGTTAAAACTTGGTTCACCAGCACGATGGCACCGAGTGAACGGACGTGCCTGGGCGGAAGTTTCTCCCAAGGCTGGCCGGGACTCCATGACTGGCTCGTAGAGTTAATCCTGACTACGGACTGGGCGAGCGGAGTGGTGGTGGCAATTTTTTCCTTCGCCGGAATGGTTGTATTGGCTGCGGGAGCGGCTTTTTTTTCGCAGGAAACGAAGAAAAAAAGCAGTCCGATTGAGATGGGCGGTAAAAACTTCATGGAGTGGGATAATTATTTCAGGTCGAGGACATCCTGCATGTCGTAGAGACCCGGGGCTTTTCCTTCAAGCCAACGCGCGGCACGCACAGATCCGGTGGCGAAAGTCATGCGGGACGAGGCTTTGTGGGTGAGTTCCACGCGTTCGCCGTCTGCGGCGAATATCACCGTGTGGTCGCCCACTACATCGCCGCCACGGAGAGTGTGCATGCCGATTTCACGATCTTTGCGGGGGCCGATGTTGCCAAGGCGTCCGTGGGCGACATCTTCGTTATAGGAGGTTTCGGTTTCCTCGTTGATAATTTCCAAGAGACGGCGGGCAGTCCCGGAGGGCGCGTCGATCTTGTGGCGATGGTGCATTTCAGTGACCTCGATATCGAAAGTGTCCTGCTTGAGGATCCGCGCCGCGTGGCGAGTAAGCCAGAACAGGGTGTTGACTCCTACGGAAAAATTCGGAGCGCGGACGATAGGAATTTGCTTCGCGGCAGCGAAAATGAGGGCAAGTTCGGAATCGCTATGGCCGGTCGTGCCCATGACCAGCGCGACTTTGTGGCGTAGCGCGGCTTCGATGAGGGTTGCGGAAAAGGAATGGATTGTGAAATCGATGATGCAGTGAGCCACCTTGACGGCGTCATCCAGATTTTCTCCGGCATCATGGGTTGCGGCGATGCATGTGCCAGGGTCTGCTTCGACGGCAGCTGCGACAGCCTGACCCATTCGGCCTGATTTTCCAGTGATCAAAATAGGAAGCATGTGGGGCGGATAATGGTGCCGGTTGATTGAAATGGAAATGGGTTTTTTCGGATAGCATCTTGTAAGATGCCGGAACGCCCTGTCGTAGGGATTTGATGCGTCGTATATTTACCGCCCTGCTGTTGGCAAGCCTTTGTGCCACGGCTTATGACGATACTTCCGCATTCGGAAAAGCACGCACGGTTCTGGAGGTGAATTGTGTGGAATGCCACACGGTCGAAAAGGCGAAGGGGGGATTGGTGATGGAATCCCTTGCCCAATTGAAAACCGGTGGAGACTCGGGAACGGCATTGGTGGTAGGAAACACAAAGGAGTCCGGAATTTATATGCGGGTCGTTCTGGCTGCGGACGATGATGACCGGATGCCGCCGAAGAAGCACGGGCCGGCGCTGCCGGCAGAGGACATTGAAGTTTTAAAAAACTGGATTGAGGCCGGTGCGGATTGGCCGGAAGGGGAAACACTCCAGG